>NC_003106.2:1187500-1488951 GCF_000011205.1 Sulfurisphaera tokodaii str. 7 | reverse complement strand
TAACTTTCTTAATTGTTTCCGTACTAGCGGCAATACTACCAGCTCTAAGATAATCACCAAAACTAAAACCTCCTGGCAAAATAACTGCACTATACTTATCGGGATCAAAATCCTTATATTTTACAATTTCAGCTTCTACTCCAGCCTCTAACAGAGCCTTGTAAACGTCGATCTCACATGTTGTACCAGGGAATTTAATTACTGCTGTCTTCAATCCTATTCGCCCTAATTTCAATTTTATGGACTATTGGGTTGTAGAGTCTCATTTCATCGGCTAACTTTTTAACTAATTCCGTAGCCTCTTGCTGACTACTAGAATTAACTCTAAATACCAAGTATTTTCCCGCTCTAGTTTCTATAATTTTATCGCTAAATCTACTAACAACATAACGCTGAATTGTTTCTCCTTCTGGATCTCTTACTCCTTCTTTATTAGTTATTATCAGTTCTACACGGTAAAGCATTTTACTCACTTATCCTTTTGAAGAACTCTTCGTAAGCCTTCTTGACGGTTTCTAAATCAGCTCCTTTCCTATACAAATCTTTATCTAGTATTCTACCGGAACCTTCCTCTCTAATCCTCATAGAGTCTAATGTGAGTTCATCACCTATGATTAACTTGTCATTCACTCTACCAAATTCAAGTTTAAAATCATAGAGGAGAAGCTTTTTACTTCTGAAAAACGGATATAAAATCTCATTAACCTTAAGCATAATCTCTTCTATTTTTTCTGCTTCTTTTCTTGTCATTAATTTCAAGTATTCCATGTGATAGTAATTTAGCATTGGATCATGTCTTTCGTCATCCTTAAGGAAAAACTCTATAATTGGAGGCTCAAAAACTTCACCCTCTTTTATGGGTAATCTCTTTACTATACTGCCAGTAGCAATATTCCTTAAAACAACTTCAACCGGTATCATTTTTAGTTTTTTAGCTATCATTGTTCTTTCGTCAAACATTCCAATATAGTGTGTCTCTATTCCTTTTGATTCTAATAGTCTAAATAAAAACGCCGAAGTTTGTGCATTTAATATTCCTTTTCCTTCGAGTATATCTTTCCTTGCACCATCACCCGCAGTTATAGAATCTTTGAATTTCAAAAGAACATGGGAATCGTCATATGCATAAACTTCTTTCGTTTTCCCTTCACTAAGCTTTAGAAATTCCATATGACAACTTTACATGAGCAGTATAAAAAACTTGTGTTAATAACCTAAGTATTTTTACTTAGCTAAGTAAACGAATACTCATTATCTAGTTCATTTTACTTAACCCCTATGAGTGAAATTACAATAGACGACTTTGCAAAATTAGATTTAAGAGTAGGAATTGTAAAGTCAGCTGAGAGGATAGAAGGAACTAGATTACTAAAATTAATCGTTGATTTAGGCAGTGAATCTAGGCAGATTATTTCTGGTATAGCTGAATTTTACACGCCAGAAGAATTAGTGGGAAAAAGAGTCATACTCATAGCTAATTTAAAGCCTAAAAAAATAAGAGGATTTGAAAGTCAGGGAATGATATTAGCTGCTGGTTGTAAAGAAGATGAGGAGAAAGGAATAAAACCTAGAATACTTACAGTAGATGGGGAAGTTCCCGCAGGAACAAAAGTATGTTAAACCCCTTTGAAAATATAAAAATACCACCAAAGACAGAGGACTTAATAAAAATAGTCCTAGATAGGATACCTAAAATAGGAGGAAAAAATGTAAAGGAGAGAGAAATAAAAAGAATACTTTTTTATAAAGAACAGCTTCAAAAATACAGAGATTTTGTATTGCAATTTCCTAGAATAGATCAGTTACATCCATTTTATAGAGAAAATATAGAGATTATCGCAGATATAGATAAGGTAAAAATGTGCTTAGGAGCAATAAACAGGGGAGTTCAGTTATCGTTTAACATAATAGAACGCTATAGAAGGTTAATTAAATCTTCAGATGAAAAAGAAGCAAATAGACTAATGAGACAATGTTTTGGAAGAGTAAGTTCTATATTACGTAGTAGAAAGGATTGTATTGACTGGCTCATAGACATAACAAGCCAATTAAAAAAATTAAAAGCGATAGATCCTAATCTTCCAACTATCATAATTGCTGGTCCTCCAAATGTAGGTAAAAGCACTTTAGTAAGTAAAATCTCATCCGCAAAACCTGAAGTTGCATCATATCCCTTCACGACTAAAGAAATCCATGTAGGACACATAGATACTGGTATTGTTAAAATTCAGGTAATAGATACTCCAGGTATACTTGATAGACCTATGAGTGAAAGAAACAGCATAGAGCTTAAGGCTATAAATGCAATAAAGAACCTTAATGGAATCATACTGTTCCTCTTTGACGTATCAAATTCTTCAATTTATTCTGCGAAAGAACAATTGGATTTATACAAAGAAGTGAAAAGCATTAAAAGTGTGGTTATCCCAGTACTGAATAAGATAGATGATAAAAACGAGGAATTATATAAGCAAATAAAGGAAAATATTCTTGAAAAAGTTTTTGAGATAAGCGCTGAGAAGAATATAGGATTAGATACACTTTTAAATTACGTTATTAACCTACTACAAAATGGTCAAATACTGGATAAGCGAGATATTTACCTCAATTCAGGGTGAAGGAGAAGTTATAGGAACACCTTCTAATTTTATTAGACTAGCTGGATGCCATTTAAGATGCATATGGTGTGATACAAAATATGCTTGGCACAAATATGATGGAGAGGAAATGAGTATAGAACAGATTCTTGATAAAATTGATAAAAGAATTAAATTTACTACGATAACAGGCGGGGAACCATTACTTCAAGATATTTTACCATTAGTTGAAGCATTAAAATCACTTAATCATAAAGTTTTAGTAGAAACAAGTGGTACTATAAAACCATCTAAAAAACTAAGAGAACTTGTTGATATATTTTCTGTTTCTCCTAAGTTGTCTAATTCTGGGTATAAATTTAAATATAATTTTAAAGATGATAATTGGGTAACATATTTTAAATTTGTTATAGTGAATCCACTAGAGGATATTCAAGAAATAATAAGATTTATAAGAGAGAATAATATTGAACCAAGCAAAGTTATTCTTCAACCCGACGGAAGAAAAGAGAATTATACGGAAGGCTTAAGAGAGCTTATTGATATTATATTGAAACTCGGAATTCCCTTCAGAGTTCTTCCTCAATTCCATAGAATTGTTGGAATTCAATGAGTTCTCAACAACTTCTTTTAATTTGCGTAATTTCTCCTTTCCTTTCTGTAATACTTTGTTAGCAATTACTACTAGCTCATTAGCTTCTTTTTCATCATAATTATCTTTGAGCAGATGCACCATTTTTACTCCAGTTCTTAACTCTACCAATACACCTTTCTCATTTACGGTCAAAACACCACTATGTTTAAAACCTACAGATCTGGCTAATTTTAATATATTCCAAGCTTCTTCATTTGTTCTAGTATAAACATGAAATATTGGTCCTTGAACTACTAACCATAAATTCCAAACTTTCCCTTTATTTATAGTTTCTAACAAATCAGTAACCGTAATTCCTAAATGATTTTTGAAGACTACACTGGAATTTTTCCTCTCCCATGGCATCTCAGCATCTATTATCGTAATTCTTCCGCTACAACTACTTTGGGTAAAAGTATCCCTTCTTTTAAAAAAGACTTCCAGTGTATCAAATATATCTGGATCAAGGTATCCTATCTCTTTATCCCTAATTACTCTTTCCCAGGCTCTCTGCTTATACGTAAACCAATTATTCATCTTTTCTTTTTAACTTATCGTAACTTTAAAATATTGTGGATGATATAGTTAACAGATTTCTAAAAGAGGAAGAAGCCGTAATTAGAGTTAACGAAGGAGAAATAAATCTATCTAATTTAGAGAAAGAAATCCCTATAGGAGTTAGAATAATTCTCGTTGGAAAGAAAAGAAAAAGAATTATGGATTTAGGAATTCTAAGTTTTATATATAAATATTGTAAGAACGGAAAGGATTTTAGCAGAGATTATTTAGATTTATCATTATCTCTTGAGGATATTTTTAAAAAGTATAAAGTGTATACAGAACTAGAATTTTTAGCCTTATGTGAAAGTGAAGAAAAAAATAATTTGCATAAGGATCTTATTTACGTTTTAAATAAGCTTAAATCTTATCTAATAAGTAAAAACAAGAGATAATAATGCATTACGACGTGATCATAATCGGCGGAGGAGTAGGAGGTTTAGCCGCAGCAATAAGAAGTGCCGAATTAGGTAAAAAAGTAGCAATCATAGAGAAAAATGAGATAGGCGGTGAATGTATAAACAGAGCATGCATACCATCAAAAACATTAATAGATACTGCAAAGATAGTAAATAAGATATTAAAATCGCCATGGATAGCTACTTCAGCAAAGATAAATTATAATCTGATGAATAAATTCAAAGATGATATTATCGAGGGAATAAAAGATAACTTATACCAAGTTATCAATAAGCATAAAATAGATCTACTTTCTGGAAAAGGAGAGGTAAAAAATGAGGGAGAAGTAATAGTAAATGGAAAAGTTTATACTTATGAGAATTTAGTTATTGCGACAGGTTCAGAACCTCTATCGCTTGCGGATTTTCCGCTCAATGGAAAGAATGTAGTAGATCCTTGGACTGCAATGAATATGACCAACTTGCCAGAAAATATAATAATAGTTGGTGGAGGAGTTGCTGGTGTTGAGCTAGCAACTCTATTTAGAGCACTAAACAAAAATGTAACAATAATAGAGTTAATGCCTAGATTGCTTCCAGTACCTGGAATTGATATTGAAATAGCTAATGAAGTTAAAAAAAGACTAGAAGAAAAGGGAGTGAGAATTTACGTAAATACTAAATCTAGGATTATAAAGAGCGATGATAAAGTAATATTTCAAGCACAAACACCTTCTTCAAATGAAGAAATTTCTGGAGATTTAGCAGTAATTACAATCGGAAGAAAACCAGTTACTGACGGAATAGACTTAAAGGCAATAAAAGTTGAGACTGACCAAAGGGGTTATATTAAAGTCGACAATAGAGCTAGAACAAGTAACTCGAAAGTTTATGCTGTAGGAGATGTAGCCGGTGCGCCTTTATCAGCTACTAAAGCATGGAGGCAAGGTATAGTCGCTGGCGATAATATTGGTAATAGAAATTCTCAAATGCCCAAATATATTCCAACCTCTATATTTGCTGACCTAGAAATAGGTGTAGTTGGAAGTACACTAGAAGAGTTGAAGAAAAATGGAATAAACGGAAGGGAAGTAAAAGTTAATATGAAAGAAATACCAAGAGCATGGACATTAAATGAAACAGAAGGATTTCTAAAAATAGTCATTGGAGAAGATAATAGGATTTTAGGAGCTAATATGATAGGAGAAAACGCTACTGAAGTAATTAACACAATTACATTAGCTATGGAATTATCATTAAAAATTGACGATTTATATAAGGTTCAGTTCTCTCATCCTACAGTTTCTGAAATTATAACAGAGGTAGTACAAAGAGCTATAGTTGGAGAAATTTATTAAGAGTGAAAAATAAACTTAAAACCCAGAGTGAATGAAAAGGAATTACGCCAGATAAAGAAACTTTTTAAATTTCTCTTTCTTACCTCTAGAGGAGGAAATACACGTTTAAAAATAGTTAGATTACTTGAGGAAAAACCTCTTAATGCAAATCAAATAGCTAATTCTTTAGGGCTAGATTATAAAACTGTTATTCATCACTTAGAAGTATTAATTGAAAATCAAATTGTATATAAAGATGGAGAGGGTTATGGAGCACCATACAAACTAACTACATTTTTTAAAATGTATAAATCTGCATTGGACAGTTTACTCCTGGAGGAGTCTAAAAATTCTTAAATGTTATAAAATAAGAGCTTTTATGTGAAAAAGAAAGGATTGCCAGAGATTATTACGGATATTAAGCTTACCATTCATAGGATAGACGCATTTATTGCTAGAATTGATAATAGAATAAAAACTTTAGAAGAATTATCTCTTTATAATATTGGTAGATTTAATTATTTATCCAAGGAATATTACAAAGAAATAGAAATAAATAAAAACATAATTTTTAATTTGTTAAAAGTTAGAGTCTTACTAGAAATACTAGAAATTAGATTAGAAACTTTAATGATTTTGAACTCTTTGAAAGACTATATATATCCTGTAGTTAAAGCTTTAGAGAGTTTAAGAGGAAACCTAGGAAACTCTATAGAGTTCGGACCCCTTATAGATGATATAATTCTTAACTTATCATATACTGTACATCCTGAAGCCCAAATTGTATTAAAAGAAAGT
Source organism: Sulfurisphaera tokodaii str. 7 (assembly GCF_000011205.1). Taxonomy (NCBI): domain Archaea; kingdom Thermoproteati; phylum Thermoproteota; class Thermoprotei; order Sulfolobales; family Sulfolobaceae; genus Sulfurisphaera; species Sulfurisphaera tokodaii. The sequence continues at coordinate 1,482,629 of NC_003106.2, read as the reverse complement.
GAAGAAGTAAAAAAGGTTCTTGAAGAAGCTGAAAAAATAGCTAATGAAGAGCTAAAAGAAAAATATAAAGCACCAGCATAATAATATATAGCGAATATAGTTATGGTAAAACCTATAGTGAGAAAAATACAATTAACAGGAGGATCAACATACATAATATCTTTACCAAAGACATGGGTAAAACAGTATCTCCTTCAACCAGGGGATGAGATAGAGATATTTCAAGATAGACACGCAAGATTAATTTTGGTTCCAAAAAAGAGTGAAAGTAATGAAAAAAAAGAGAAAAAAATCTCCTTAAATTGTGATAGGCCAGATATTAGTTTTGTAATAAGAGAAATTATAGCATACTATATGGCTGGATTCACGTTATTAACAGTGAGTTGTAGTAAATTTTCTTCTGAAGATAGGGAAAGAATTAAAGAAACTATTAGAAATAGATTATTAGGTGCTGAAATAATAGATGAAGACTCAAATTCATTAACAATTCAGTTTCTAGTAAGTGAAAAAGAGCTTTCTCTGACAAAATCAATTACAAGAGCTGCTAACATATCGTACAATATGCTAAGAGATTCATTTAAAGCATTATATGATGGTGATTCGGACTTATCGAAAGAGATCATCAGTAGAGATGATGATGTAGATAGATTTTATTTCTATATAGTAAGACAGCTTTCGTTATCTATAGAATATCCAGAAATAATTGAAAATGAAAAATATAATTTGACACAATTAGTTAATCTTTACTCTGTTGCAAAATCTATTGAGAGAGTCTCAGACCATAGTTTGAGGATTGTTGATCAATTGCCAATTCTAGGAAAATTAGAGGAAAAAGAAATATACGATCATGGTAACGAAGTAGCAGACTTCTTTAAGAGTTCTATAAATGCATTTAATGAAAAAGATAAAGATATGTCTCATAATATCATAAATAAAGAATTTGAGTTACTATATAAAAATAGAAGCTTATCAGAAAAAGTATTAAACTTAAACTATAGTCCTAAGAAGACCAGTTCACTTCTAATTATACTAGATTCAGTAAGAAGAGTTATAAGATATTCAATAGATATAGCGGAGGCTACAATAGATCTTCTGGCTAAGCAAACTGAACAAGACGAAGAATTAGATAATTGAATTTAATGTTATTATACGATTTTACTAACTCTTCTATTGTTTTACTCTTTTTAACCTTGTTAGCTAATAATAATAAAGATTCTCTATCCTCAATAATATATACTCCTCTTCTGTAAAGCAAAAGAAAACAATTTGTAGTAAGTACACCTACCGCTATATACCCTTTTATAAATAATTGATCAGCTGTTTCTATGTCCTTATGTGAGAACAAACATATATTAGGATGCGTATGAGTAGAAGCCAAAGCACTAGGATGTGGTATAATGACCTTGTCCTCTTCTCCCTCTAGAATTATATAATGACCATCATCTAGGAGAATATTAATGTACTCTATTTCTGATTCTTTAGTCTTAACTGCGTAAGTAGACATTGTAGATAGAATAAACTTAACATAAAGTTCAGCAAAATAGTCGTAAAGAGAAAGATAGTCATAAGATGCTTTACCCTTTTCAGTATCATAGACTCCAGTGATAGTATATAATTTACTGAAATCTGTAGTGGGAACTTCATTAAATTCTTCGTGAATCTCTTCAGCTTTATTTATCAATTCTGCTATTTTCGAAAGTTTTTCGCTTAATTCATCTAGGTTAATTTTCTGTTCTTTTGCACTCATTAATTTTCACTTCTTGAGTCTCAATTATTTTCTTTGTTTCAGTTACAGGGTCTTTAGACTCATATATACTTCTTCCTATTATTTCATAATCAGCTCCATTACAGATAGCATCACCAATCATAGCCCCTTGAGCGCCAACTCCAGGAGAAATGATTATTTTATCCCTAAAATCATTCCTTACAATTCTAATCATGTTAGGTCTAGTTGCACCAACCACAAATCCTTTAGGATCTATTGTCTTAGCTATATTTTTTAAATAAGGGTAAAATTCGTCATTCCAGCCTTTATGAGACATTGATAAGACAAGATATAAGGACTTATTCTGATTTTTCAAAAATTCTGATAATTTATCTAAGGCGCCTTCAATGCCTATGAAAGAATGTGCAATGAAAGAATCTGCGTAATTAATAAATTTAGATACTATAAGAACCATAGTATTATCTATATCAGCAAGTTTTAAATCAAATATTATTTCATCCCAGTGGAGTTTTACTATATCATCTAGATATTCTATGTTTTCAAGAATTAATGGATAGCCTATTTTAACCTTATGTATATATTTATTTATTTCTGATAGAGTAGAAAGAGGTATTTGTCTATCTAACGAAAGAATCACTCTATTCAATATTTTTCACCAAATATTCTTTTATATTATTTTTATCGTTATCCGAAATTAAACTAGAATTTAGCAAATACTCCAAAATCTCCCTAATTTTATATACAGAAATTAGTTTGACTCCATACTCACCTAGTTTTTTCTCTGCACCTTCTTCTCTATCAACTATAACTAAACTTGCTACAACCCTTCCGCCTTCAGAGTTAATTATCTCAACGGCCTTACTTAGGGATCCACCTGTAGTAGCAACATCATCAACTAAGAGTATCTTCCTTCCGCTTACATCTGCCTCAAGGATCTTATCTGTACCATACCCTTTCTTTTCCATTCTTATATATCCTAAAGGCTTTCCCATTCTGCAAGATATGAATGATGCAAAAGGAATTCCTCCAGTTGCTATTCCTATGATCATATCAAAATCTATATTTTTTATCTTATCTATTGCCTTATTTACAGTATCAGAAAAAATTTCATAGTAATTAGATAATCTTCTTAAATCTAGATAATATGGGCTTATCTTCCCAGATGTTAAAACGAAATTACCTATCAAGAGAAGCTTATTCTCAACTAAGGATTTAATAAAATCCATGAATTAGATTATGAAAGAAAGAGTTTAAATAATCATTGAACGAAGATAAATAAAGGGCATTTGTGAAGGATATAATATCAGTATATGATTTTTCAAAAAGCGATTTTGATGAATTATTCGAATTGGCTGATAAATTACGAAATATGTCTACATATCCAAAAATATTGAAAGAGAAAACTGTAGCATTAGCATTCTTTGAACCTAGTACTAGAACGTATTTAAGCTTTAATAAAGCTGCAATAAACCTAGGAGCATCAACTATAGGATTTTCTGGAGAGGAAGGCACTTCTATTGCAAAGGGAGAAAATCTAGCTGATACAATTAGAATGCTAAACAATTATGCTGATATGATAGTGATTAGGCATAAATTCGATGGAGCAGCAAAATTTGCTTCAGAAATTTCAGAAATACCCGTGATTAACGCAGGGGATGGGAAACATGAACATCCAACACAGACAGTTATAGATTTTTACACAATTTATAGAAATTTCAAAAACATAGACGGTTTAACATTCGGCTTAATGGGAGATCTTAGATATGCTAGAGTAGTTAATAGCTTTTTAAGAGCACTAACAAGATTTAAGCCAAAAAAAGTTTACTTGATCTCTCCTCCACAATTATCTGCTAGAAAAGAAATATTAGAAGAATTGAATTATCCTTACAGAGAAGTTATTGATTATAATGAGGTTATTGAAGAGATAGATGTGCTGTATGTTACTAGAATTCAAAAAGAGAGATTCCCAGATGAAAGTGAGTATGAAAAAGTTAAGGAAAGTTATGTGGTAGACATGAATTTAGTATCCAAAATGAAGAAAGATGCAATAATTTTACACGCATTGCCTAGAGTGAATGAGATTAGTAGAGAAGTAGATAAGACTCCTCAAGCTAAGTATTTTGAGCAAGCTTCTTACGCTGTTCCAGTAAGAATGGCAATCTTCCATAAGATTGTAGGTGAATAAAATGGAGACCGTTAATAAAAAAGAACTAATAGTAAGTAAAATTAAAAATGGCACAGTAATAGACCACATACCGGCAGGAAGAGCTTTAGCTGTACTTAGAATATTAAAAATTGCAGAAGGTTATAGAATAGCTCTGGTTATGAACGTAGAAAGCAAAAAGATGGGTAAGAAAGATATTGTAAAGATCGAGAATAAAGAGGTAGATGAAAAAGAAGCTAACCTAATAACGTTAATAGCACCTACTGCTACAATAAACATAATTAGAGATTACGAGGTAGTTGAGAAAAAGAAACTAAAGATACCAGATATTGTTAAAGGTCTCCTAAAATGTACTAACTTAATGTGCATTACCAACAATGATGTTGAGGCAATACCAGGATTTAAGAAAATAAGTGAAAAACCGTTAAAAATGAAGTGCGTATACTGTGATACAGTAATAGACGAAAATGAAATTCTAAAACAAATTTTGGGTAGCAAAAGTTGATTTATTCTGAAATTTTATACTCTAAAAAGATTAGCAATAATTTATACGAAATTGCTACTTTTTTCCCACAAAAACCTCAGCCAGGGCAATTCGTAAGTTTAATTATAGCTGGAGAGAAAGAGATTCCGTTGAGTGTAACTGATTATTATGAAGGAACCTTATTTTTGCATGTATCGCCAAAAATTTATGATTTAATACGAGATAGAAAGAAAATACTTATAAAAGGACCTTTAGGAAGACCATTAAGGCTTACAGTATCAAGCATACTAGGAATTGCGTATAAAGACCTTCTTTACGACATTCTTTATATATTGAGAGAAGCTAAAAGAAAAGGAATTAATGTAAAAGTGAGATGCATTGAATGCAATACTAAAGAGTTCCATAAAGCAGACGATGAAAAAGCTGACCTTATAATTGCCTCTGTACCAAAAGATATGATCTCTTCCTTGCCTAAAGAAGCATTAGTTTACGTAAGATGGGTAAAAATGAATTGTATGTTAGGAGTTTGTGGAGTTTGTGAAATTAAGGAGAATCTTGCATGTATTGATGGACCTCTTATAAAGGTGAGTAAAATTGTGGATTAAGGGAAAAGCATGGTTTAATAATTCAATTGATACTATCTGTATTCAAATTGATAGATTTATAAAAAATATTAAAAAAGACTGCAAACCAGACATAGAATTTAAGGAAAACCAACTTATACTACCAGCCTCAATAGATATGCATGTCCATGTAAGAGGAGCGCAATTATCTTATAAAGAAACTGTCGCAACAGCAACTAGTGAAGCAGCATATGGAGGCATAGGACTTATTATAGATATGCCAAATACTTTACCACCAGTTAATACTTACGAGAGAGTAATTGAAAGGATAAGAGAATTTGAAAATTATTCAAGAACTGATTTCGGAATATATTCTGGTGTAACTAAAGAAATAGAAAAAATAGATACTTTACCTATTGCTGGATACAAGATTTACCCAGAAGATTTAGACAGAACAGAGACTAAAGTGTTGTTAGAAAAAAGCAAGAAATTAAAAGTACTTCACCCAGAAATACCGCTGGCATTAAAAGTACCAAGAAAGTTAAGAAATATATGGATGGAAATAGCAGCTCTTCATTATGTTCAAGGAAACGTTCATGTTACACATATTACAAACTACGAAACAGTAAAAATAGCCAAAGAACTAGGTTTCTCTACTGATATTACGCCACATCATCTTCTAGTTAATGGTGAAAGAGATTGTATTACGAAAGTTAATCCTCCAATAAGAGATTATTTAACCAGGTTAGGGCTTTGGAAAGCATTATTTGAAGTTGATACAGTTGTGAGTGATCATGCACCTCATTCAAAAGAGGAGAAAAATCTAAATTATGATCTGTGCCCACCTGGTATTGCGGCTGTTTCGTTTACTACTCCCTTTATTTATTCACTGGTTTTTAAGGATTTATTAAACATAGAAAGGGCCGTAAATTTACTTTCAAAAAATCCAGCTAAAATTCTTAATATACCTTATGGAGAAATAAGAATCGGATATGTTGCTAATTTTACAATTATTAGTAAAAATGATTGGAAATATAGGACTAAATTCTCTAAAGTTACTGAAACACCTTTAGATAATTTCCCCCTAGAAGCAAAAGTTGAGTTTACTATTGTCCAAGGTAAAATAGCTTTTGATGGGAAAAATGTATTACCGATAAGAGGTGTAAACGCGTTTGATAAATCTAGCAGGTATCCAGTTTAAAGATCCTATTATCATATCTTCTGGCATAGTAACATTATCTAAAATAAAAGAAGTGTGCAAAAACTACTTGCCATCTGCTATAACAACTAAAACATTGACTCTTAAGCCACTTAACCCCCATGATCCACCTACATTAGTGAAATTTCATGATAAGTGTTATCTTAATGCTATCGGTCTTGGAAACCCAGGAATAGACGAACTAAAGAAAATAAATGAAATGGAATGCAAGTTAATTGTTAGTGTTGGTGGAAGTAGTATTGATGAGATAATAGAAGTTATAAAGAAAGTTGATAGAGGGGAGATTATTGAATTAAACCTGAGTAGCCCTAATAGGAAGGGGTATGGAGAAAGTCTAGCTTCTTACGTTTATGAGGTCGTAAAGAATGTGAAAGGAGTAACTAATAAACCCGTATTTGTTAAGTTAGGGCCTTGGGATAATATAATAGAGATTGCTGGTCGAGCTATATCTGCTGGAGCTGACGGGCTTTCACTTATTAACACAGTAAAAGGAATGGTCATAGATGTAGAGACATTTAAGAAAGTCATGCATTATGGTACTGGAGGAATATCTGGGAAATGCATTCATCCTCTAGCCGTAAGAATTATCCATGACGTGTATAAAGAGTATAACGTTGATATTATAGGTATGGGTGGTGTCTTTTCCGGGATAGACGCTATTGAGCTAATGTCTGTTGGTGCAAAGTTAATAGGGCTTGGTACTGTAATCATTGATGAAGGATATTCTAGTATTATAAGGATAAGAAAAGAAATGGAAGAATATTTAAAAGAAAAAGGATTAAAATATTCAGATATAATAGGTGTAGCAGTGAAAAAATGACAAGAATGACTATGAAAGGAAGAGATATAGAATCTCTTCTTTTTATGGGTAAGATAAAATCGGTTAACGTTGAATATTGCGATGAAAGTAAAAAGATGGCTAAAGTTGTCGTAGAAACAATTGATGGTGATATAGTAGAGACAGAATGTATAGCAACTAGAGCTGCTGGAAAGATATCAGTTGTTATTAAACATTATTTAAGAATGGGCGTTGATAAACTAATTATTCAGAATAATGATATAAGTAATGTTAAAAATGTGGATACAGAGGTAGAAGAAGATGAAGTTCAGGATAGACAAGATACCTAAAAGTGAAGAGGACTTAAATGAGATTCAAAGAGAAGTAGAGGAAGAGGAACAGCATCACCATCATCACCATGAGCATAGTGAAGAAGAATTACTTACAGAATTGTACATGTCGCTTCAAGGAATAGAGGGAAGAGTTACAGAACTTGAAAAAAGTAATGATGAGTGCAAGAAAGAAATATCTAGATTGTATAAGATAATTAGTAAATTACTATTAGCTACTATTACTGAAAATAAAGATGAGAGAATTAAAAATCTTAAAGATATCATAGGCTTATTAGAATGAGTAGTTTAGATGCTATAGCTGTTATAACAGTAAAGTTATTTGCTATAATAGATCCTTTTTCAGTGCTTCCGTATTTATTGGCAGTATATGAGGAAGCTATTAAAGAGGGATCTGATAAAAAAGTAAGTTGGAACTTTATAGTCAACAAGATAACTATAGCTATCATAATTCTTTTAATAATTTTCTCTATATTAGGAAGACCGTTACTAGATTTCCTAGGAATTTCGCCTCAAGCACTTGAAATAGCTGGAGGAATTCTACTTGTATACCTTGGAGTAGATACCATGGGCGGTTTCCAGCAATTAAGATTTGTTAGAAAACTAGAAGAGGCAATTATAACACCAATTGCAACTCCACTTCTTGTAGGCCCAGGTACAATGACTGCTTTGATAACATTGTCGGTTAGTTATAATCCATTAATATTAATAATAAGTAGTTTAATAGTTAGTTTTCTAGTTTACTTATCTCTACTAACTGGACCTTTCATAGTAAAAGCACTAGGTGAAACGGGTACAGTAGCTGCTGGTAGATTTACTGCAATAATTATTGCTGCATTTGGAGTTCAGCTGATATTACAAGGTATATCTCAAGTAAAGTTTGCATGATAAATATCTTCGTAAGATGAAAATTTTTTAATCACCTCATCAATTTTATTATGAAATTTATGTCGGATAAAAGACGTGTTGAAATAGATACAGTAGATAAAAAATTGCTTATGGAATTGTTAAGAGATTCAAGAGTTAGTTTAAGAAGATTAGCAGAAGAAATGAATGTTTCTCCTGCAACATTACATAACAGGCTCCTTAGATTAATGCAGGAAGGTGTTGTAAAAGGTTTTATAGCACTATTAGACTATACTAAATTAGGCTATTCTCTCACTAGTATTATTATGGCTAAAGTAGATGGCAAACATTTGGTTGAATTTGAAAAGGAAATCTCAAATTATGATAATGTTATAGCAGTTTATGATATTGTAGGAGAATATGATGTTGCAATAGTTGCTAAGTTCAGAAGCGTAGAAGATTTAGATAACTTTCTTAAAAACTTACTAAAGAACCCAAAAGTTGAAAGAACGCACACTAGCATTGTTTTAAATGTTGTTAAGGAAGATCCAAGAATAAGAGTAATATGAATTTTTAATGATAAATCATTACCAAAAGCCTTATATATAGTATTATGACTTTACTCTTTTATATGGTGAAATAATGAAGTTCTGCCCTAAATGTGGAGGAGTAATGATACCGACTAAGAAGGACGGAAAAGAGATACTGAGATGTACTAAGTGCGGTTACGAGATGGAACTTACAGCCAAGGATAAAAAAGAATATAGTGTAAAAGAACAAAAGGACAAAAATAGTAGAGTACTTACCACGTCATTAGTTAGTGATAAAGGAGAGAGAAAATTAGAGGAAGAGCAATTAGAACAAGAAAGAGAAGAATATTATAAAGAAGTTGGATTAGAACTATTAAGAGAAGAATTAAGTGAAGAAACAGAGTCAGATGAGGAATAATCTTATCTTCTCAGCATATTCTGACATTTCCTTTTCATCGTTATATTTTGTCCTTTTAGACATGGAGTCAATATCTTTTCCATCATTAAAATATCTTGGAATTACGTGAATATGTAGATGAAATATATGTTGTTCAGCCGCTTTACCATTGTTAGATACAATATTTACCCCATCTGCTCCCATCTTTCTTAACGCTATTGCAACTTTCTGTACAACTTCTATCACTTTGCCTAATTTCTCTTTTGGAACATCGAAAATATTTTCATAATGATCTTTAGGAATTACTAGAACATGACCCTTATTAACTGGATTAATATCTAAAAATGCCATTATTTCTTGGTCCTCATAGACTTTTTGTGATTTTATCTCTCCTTTAACTATTTTACAAAATATACAATTATCTACTTGCATCGATTATAAATAGAGTAAAAACTTTAATGTTTTGCTTCCTTTACTATAAACTGATGAAAATATCTAACGTAGAAGCTAAATACGTATTAAACCTAAAAAATAGACAAGTTGTAGTAGAAGAAAGTAGAAATGAGAAAGGAGAAAAAATCTATTCGTTTTATGTTTTAACTTCTGCTAAACTTTCTAACGGAGAAGAGTGGAACGAAGATTTAAGTAATGCTAAGACAATAGAGAAAAGAGAAGATTTACCTGAGAACCTAAGAAAGATATTAAGAAATGTTTTAAGTAGTTTATAAACAGTCTTTATAAATATGGATATACTATATAAAGAGAGGTGATTGCTTGGAAGAGCACTTTGATTTTATTTTAACCACTGATAGATGTTTAATGACGAATCATCACGGAAAAGAATTTCTAGGCTTCCTAGCTACAGGACCAGCAGTAGGAATACCAGAAAGTGTTTGGAAATGGTTGGCATGTCCAAAAATGAAGACTGATGATTTAGGAAGACCTGTTCAGGCACCATATGGAATGAGAAAAATAGAGGCTGCATTAATAGATGCTGGGTTCAAAGCTGCTATAATTGATCCAGATCATTTAAATAAACATTTACCTTATGCAAAAGCATTAATGTTCTCACATCACGATTATTTCGCATTCGGTCCCCCATCTTCTACTTGGTGGGGAATAACTAGAAAAGAGCCGGTAAATTATAAGAGTTTTATGGAGTTAGTAAATAGACCAGAGATAAAAAAAGAAAAAGAAAGAGGAATGAAAATTCTAGCTGGTGGACCATCAGTTTGGCAATGGTTATGGAGAGAAGATATGATAGAGAAAGTAGGCGTTGATACACTTGTTGATGGAGAGGGAGAAAAGGCAGTAGTAAAATTAGCTCAAATGATATTAGATGGCGAACCTTTACCTAAATATGTTTATATAGGAGCTGATGAAGCACCATCTGTAGACGAAATTCCAGAGATTAAAGGAGCTAGCGTTAATGGGTTAATAGAAATTATGAGAGGATGTGCACGTTCATGTAGATTTTGCTCCGTGACACTAAGACCTACAAGATACTATCCATTAGAAAAAATTGAGAAAGAGCTAATGGTTAACGTAAGAAATGGTGTAAAACATGGAGTGGTACATAGTGATGATGTATTGTTTTATGGTGCCATCGGAATTTATCCTAGACCAGAACCACTAATAAAGTTGCACAAATTAGTAAAGAAATATTATAAAACGATAGCTTGGAGCCATGCTAGCTTAGCAGCAATAAGATATTCAGAAGAAAAGTATGGATTAATTTCGAAGCTCATGGAAATAGTATTTGAAGATGGGAACCAAAGTTATTTAGGTGTTGAAGTAGGGATAGAAACGGGTTCAGCACGGCTTGCTAAGGAAATAATGCCAGCTAAATCGGCACCCTATAAAGTTGAAGAATATCCAGAGACTGTAGAACAAGCTTTCAAAATCATGCATGAAAATAAGATTATACCAGCTGGAACTATGATAGTTGGATTACCAGAAGAAACAGAAGATGATGTATACAAGACTATAGAGCTTGTTGATAACTTAAGACCTTATAGAAGTATATTAGTACCTATGTTCTTTGTACCTATGGGATACTTTAAGAATAAGGACTGGTTTACCAGGATTAAATTAACTGAAGCTCATATAGAACTGTACAGAAAAGTATTCTGGCACGACGTATATTGGGGAGAGGAAATAATAGATCACTTTTACATGAAAGGACCCCTATACTATCCAGTAAGAATGACATTAAAATTATTCCTCAGAGTAGCTAAAAGAATGATGAAAAAGATAGAATCAAACCTAGAATATTATTTAAAGAAATAATTTTTATTAAATATCTTTATTTATTCTTTTCTAGGATATATGTAATCTTTAGGAGCCCTACTAAATGGTTCTAAGTATTTTTTGAGCACTTTAGGTATTTCAACTACACCATCTTCTCTCTGGTAATTTTCAAGGATTGCTGTTATAGTCCTAGTACTAGCTATAGCAGTACTATTTAGCGTATGTACATAACCTTTCTTACCTCCCTTTTCTACATATCTTATCCTCATTCTATATGCTTGCCAATCAAGACAATTACTACAACTTACCATCTCTCTAAACTTAGCTTGTGCGGGCATCCATACTTCTAAATCATACTTTTTAGCTGCACATGCACCTAAGTCACCAGTTGCGATATTTATGACCCTATATGGTAATCCTAATCCTTGAAATATCTCTTCTGCATTCCTTATTAATTCTTCATGTAATTTCCAACTATCTTCTGGAGATGAAAAGATAAATTGCTCCACTTTATGAAACTGATGAACCCTAAATATACCTTTCAAATCCTTATTTGCAGCTCCAGCTTCTTTCCTAAATGCAGGACTTATACCAACATATTTTAATGGAAGTTTCTCTTTAGGTATTTCCTCCTTAAAGTATAGGGCCGCTATTGGATGTTCTGCGGTAGCAATAAGATAAAGATCTTCATTTTCTATCTTATAAATTGCGTCCTTAAATGTATCTAAATCAATAACGCTCTTTATGACCTCCCCTCTTAACATATATGGAGGAAGTACTAAAGTATATCCTTTACTTGTCATCGTGTCTATTGCATAATTAAGTAATGCAATATCTAACCAAACTATGTCATCAAATAAATAGTAGAATCTGGCACCAGATACTTCTGCTGCTTTCTTGGTATCTCCTAGTTTTAGAACATTTTCTAACATATCTGCATGTCCAACTGGCTTCCAATGTATAATTTCATAATCAACCCTATTTCCTTTTAATTGACTAAGAAACTCAGCTTCATCTTTTTCGTATACTTTAAATTTCCCCCAAAATCTTATAGGAACGCTATATGTTTCATCAGGCCCTATAGGAGCAGAATCATCTACTATATTAGGCAATTGCATTAATATATTATCTCTTTCATTCTCTATATTATCTAGCTCTTTTTCCTTTTCTTCCAATGCCTTTAATAATTCTTTTGCTTTCTTTATCAACTCTTGTCTCTCTTCTGGTTTGGCCTTAGGAATAGAGGAGCTTATAACATTGTGCTCATGCCTTAGCTTTTCTACTTCTTGTAGTGTTTGTCTCCATTTCTTATCTAATTCTACAGCTCTATCAACCAAAGAGACATCTATAAATCTTCTTTTTATATATTCCTTAAGTTTATCCGGATTGTTTCTAACTAACTCTAATATACTCCAAGACACAATTAACAAAAAACACAAAAGAATTTATGCCTTCTGATCTTGTTGATCTTGTCCTTCTGGTAATCCATATGTTTGAATCCACATCTCAACAATATCATAGCCATATAATTGCTTGAACTTTTCTCTTCCCTCGGGGGTCATTTTTAACGGATTCCATGGTGTATCTAAATCAATATCTACATCTACTGATTTTGCAGGAACTGTTTCTTTAATTACTTGCTCCACTGTATAAATTAAATCATCTACAACAGGGCAACCAGGAGCCGTTAATCCCATACGAACATAAACATCCCCTTCATCGCTAATTTTTAATTCATAAATAAGACCTAAATTTACAATATCTACTGGAATTTCTGGGTCATAAACTTGCGTTAAAGCTTCCATAATCTTTTTCTTCCATTCCTCTTTGTTAATATTTTGCTGAGTAGACATTTTAACCGTATTTAATTACCACTTCATATATTTTAAACTCTTCATTAAATTAAATCTGAAAAATTCCTATAGAAGCAACTCCTATTTCCAGTATGACATACAGGACCAACTGATTTGACTAAGAAAACCATAGCATCTCCATCACAATCAATTTTAAAATCTTCAACTAATTGAAAATGGCCACTAGTCTCTCCTTTTAACCATAACTTCTTCCTACTTAGTGACCAAAAATGAACATATCCAGTTGTCAAAGTTTTAAAAACTGCTTCTCTATTCATATGCCCAACCATTAGAACTTCTTTAGTTTTATAATCTTGAAGAACAGCTATTATAGTAGAATCTGTATGCCTAAACCATAATTTTTCTATTAACTTAGAGGCTTCATTCTCACTTAGTTTCATCATCTTTTAACCCACGAATAAAAGTTTCTAAGGAATATCTTACCAGTTACACTGCTCTTTTCAGGATGAAACTGAGTTCCTACAGCAAAATCATTACATACTATAGCTGGGTATTTAATTCCATACTCACTATAAGCAACGTAATCATTTGTATACGCTACATAACTATGGACATAATACACATATTTACCATCTAAGCCTTCAGTCAAATTACAAGAATCTTTATTAACAAATAACTTGTCCCAACCAATATGAGGAAGTTTTACGTTAGAATGAATTTTATCAACTTTACCTTTAAACCATCCTAAACCTTTACTCAAACCCCCCTCAGTTCCTTCATCAAACATTACTTGCATACCTAAACATACACCCAAAAACTTTACTCCTCTCTCTCTCAGTTCATTAAATTTATCCTTCATAGAATTTAGATAGGAAGAGACTGCAGAAAACGCACCTACACCAGGCAATACTATGACATCTTCATCTCCCTCTGGTAAGAAAGAAATCTTAACATTAAACCCAACCCTTTCTAGACCAGCCTTAATGCTGAACAGGTTTCCTACACCATAGTTTATTAGAGTAGCTTTCATCACTTCATCCTCCTTTTTAGCTCCTCATAAACATCTTCTGGCTTAACTCCTTCTACAGCCATTAATACGAAAAGATGATATATTAAGTCTGCTACTTCACTAATAAATCTCTCTCTTCCTTCACTTAATGAAGCCACAATTACTTCCGTAGCTTCCTCACCCACTTTTCTAGCTATATAAGGTTTACCTTTTTCTAGCAATTTTACAGTATAACTACCTTCCTTCTTATTGCTTATCCTATCTAAAATAATGGAATATAGCGTATCTAATACATTACTACTCATACCTAACACCAATACTGTCAGCATGAAATACGAAACCTTCATATTTTGCTAAAATTTTAGAAGCTTCAACAAGTTTTTTCTCTGGATTCGACGTAGAAGCATACATTATCATCTTTAGATAATCATAAACTGATATTCCACCTCTAATTTTTGCCCAACCATTTGTAGGTAAAATATGATTTGGACCAGCAGAATAGTCAATTATTGCTGGAGGGGTATTTCCCAAAGTTACAGCTCCAGCGTTTTTCACTTTTGGTAGATATTCTCTAGCACTAGAAATTTGTAAAGATAAATGCTCTGGTGCTATCTCATTAGCAATATCTATTGCTTCATCTATAGAATTTACTTTGATGACATAATAGATATTGGAATCTACATCAAGTTCTTTAGATACAAAGTTAATAATCTTATCTGAATTGGAAAGCAAAACTAGAAAAGTTGACCTCCCATGCTCAGCTTGAGCTTTCAAATCTAATATTATGTTAGAGGGATTAGCGGTTTCATCAGCTATAATAACTAATTCAGTAGGACCTTCGATACCATCTATACCAACATCACTACTGACTAAATATTTTGCCGCTTGAACATAAATATTACCAGGGCCAACAATCTTATCCACTTTCTTAACAGTTTGAGTTCCATATGCCATCGCAGCAATTGCCTGTGCACCACCAATTGCATAGATTTCTTTAACTCCAAGCTTAAGAGAAATATATGCTATAGCTGAATTTATTTTAGTTGGAGGAGAAGAAACATAAATTTCCTTAACACCAGCAACTAAAGCAGGAACACCAGCCATTAATAGTGTTGACGGGTATGCTTTCTCACCACCTGGCACATAAATTCCTACTCTCTCGATACTTTTCCACATTATTCCGTAATCTATACCGTTAGCACTACCTCCTATAATATTTGGTGGTTTTATTGAATTGTTAAATTCGTATATCTGTGTAAAGATTACATCTATTGCCATTTTTAAATCTTGTGAAATCTGAGAAGCTAGCTTATCTACCTCAGGAAACTTTATGGATGTAAGTTTTACTTTATCGAATTTTTCTTCGAGTTCTATTAAAGCCTCGTCACCTTTTTGCTTAACATAACTAATAATCTTCTCTACATCTTGAAGTACTTTGGTAAAATCATTAGGTCTTTGCTTAGGTAACTCCTTTAATATCATACTCTCACCTCTATACCCTTCTCTAACAAAAACCTTTTAAGTTCAGGGATCTTAATAACGCCATCATGAAAAACACCTGCAGCCAACGCGGCATCCGCAACTTTTAAAACCTCATAAAAATGTTCCATTTTCCCTGCACCACCACTAGCAATAACTGGAATATTTACAGAATTATTTACCTCTTTTGTAAGCTCGATATCATATCCTTCTCTTGTACCATCTTTATCAATACTTGTAAGCAAAATTTCCCCAGCACCCAATTTTTCTACTTCTTTTGCCCATTGAATTGCGTCTATACCGGTATTATAGGTACCAGATCTAGTAAAAACTATGAACGAATTATTAACCCTTTTCACATCAATTGCTACAACAATTGCTTGAGCACCAAATTGTTCAGAGGCCTCAGTTATTATCTTTTTGTTTTCAACTGCTGCTGTATTTATACTTACTTTATCAGCGCCATTACCTAGAATTCTTGAAACATCTTCTATTGTTCTTATTCCACCTCCTACCGTCAGTGGTATAGATAATACGCTAGCCGTATTTTTTACTACTTCTAATAATGCTTTTCTTCCTTCTATAGTAGCTGTAATATCCAAAAATACTATTTCGTCCGCTCCTTCTTCTTCGTATCTAGATGCTAATTCTACGGGGTCTCCCTTGTCTTTTAAGTTAAGGAAATTTACACCCTTGACTACTCTACCGTTTTTTACATCTAAACAAGCAATTATTCTTTTAGCTGTCATAAAGATCCCTTTAGACTGTAAGTTTCTTCATAAACTATTCTGGAAGCTTCATACAACGAAAAACCAAGACCCTTAAACGATGCTTCGATAACATGATGAGTATTCCATCCTCTTAATTGAATAATATGCATATTCACCCCAGAATTATAAGAGAAAGTTTGAAAGAAATGAATAATATTCTCTGTTGCCAAACCTCCAATCTCATCTCTTTCTAAATTAAGTTCAATATTGCTTACTCCTCTTCCAGAAATATCTACAGCAACCAAAACTAAAGCATCGTCCATGGGAATAATTTGATGAGAAAACCTTCTTATTCCCTTCTTGTCACCTAAAGCTTCTTTAAAGGCCTCTCCAATAACTATTGCAGTGTCCTCTACAACATGATGATCATCGAAATTTTGCTTATCTTCTGCAATGAGAGTAGCAGTGGAATTCATATAATAGAAAAGTGTTGAAAGCATATGATTAAGAAAATTAACTGGAGTAGATACTTTTACCTCTCCTTTCTTATCTATATCTAGATATAATTCTATTTTAGTTTCTTTAGTTTCTCTGATTTTTCTTACACTCCTAGTAGACATATTTTATCCCTCTTAAACTGCCAGAATAAAAGCTCATACCTATTATCGCATAATTAATACCATACTCATTTAACTTATATAAATCTTCTATAGATCCTATTCCACCAGCGTATTCTTTTAGCCCTTTTATTCTTATAACATAATTTTTCACGTTGTTATCAATTCCTCTCTTAGTACCTTCATTCTCTACATAAGTAAATATATAACCCAAGGAATCATAAGAAAGAAGAAAATCTAAAACTTTTATTGATTTCTCTTTCCATCCTCTTATTAATACATAACCTGAGGAATCATAGTCAACAGAAAGTAAAATTTTATCTTTTCCTATTATTTTTTGTATATCCATAAAAGATTTAGGATCTTTTATTGGTAATGTGGAAATAACTATAGCAGAACAATCGTAATCTAGTAATCTCTCAGCTTTTTCAACATTTCTGATCCCTCCACCAACTTGAACCCACTTAAAACCTATTTTACATATATCTTTAACATATTCTTCATTATTTCCGTTCTCTTCAGCGGAATCTAAGTCAACTACATGTAGATAATCATAACCTTCCTCGTAAATCTCATATGCTATCTTAACGGGGTTACCGAGAATTAAACCAGAGCCTTTTACACCTCTTATCCTTTTCACTGCCTTCCCTTCACTAATATCAATACTGGGTACGACTTTTAGCATTATTTCACCACTTTCTCTATATTAACTACTACAATATCCCTAGCACCATTAGCTTTTACTTTAGCTATTACTTCCGGTATAAGATCTTCATCAACCACCGTTATAACTTCCCATGCATCACTTTTTGCTAGTTTTGATAGCGTTGGAGAAAGCATAGCTGGAAGTGATGCTATAACTTTATCCAATTTATCATCTGGAACATTCATAAATATCATTTTCTTATTTCTTGCCATTAAAGCCCCTTTCATCATGGTTAAAAGCAAATTTATTTTATCAGCTTCTTCGCTTTTTACCCAATTTCTATTCGCGATAACCACAGCACTACTTTCTAAAATTGTATCTAAAGGTTTTAAGCCATGAAGTTTTAGAGTAGTCCCAGTACTCATAACATCTATTATAGCATCTGCAGCACCCAAAGATGGCATTACTTCTGCAGCACCACTGATTTTAACTATTTTAGCTTTTATATTCTTCTTTTCAAGATACTGTTTTGCGATATTATAGTACTTTGTAGCTATCCTTATTTCATCTTTAATTTCTTCAACTCTGTCAATATTCCAACTCACTGGAACAGCTAAGACAATTTTTGATTTTCCAAAATCAAGTCTGATTAATTCATCAACATCAGAATTTGACTCAATTACATAATCATGCCCAGTTATTCCTAACTCTGCGGCACCAGATTCTACTATACTAGGAATATCCTCAGTCCTAACCATAACTAGTTGTACTCCCTCCCAATTAGTGGGTATTATTAAAGCTCTATCATCGGAGAAATTCCCTTTCACTCCTACTGAAGCTAAAAATTGAACAACAGGATCTTTTAATCTGCCTTTATTTGGAATTGCCATTTTCAATTATCTCACCTAAATATTTTAATAGAGTATCAACCTGTTCCTTTGTGCCTACACTTATCCTATAATAACCTATAATTGGTTTTCTAATCGCTACACCCTTATTCAGTAATGGGGATAATAAGTCTCTCTCATCCTTTACAAAAACAAAATTTGTAAGAGAATTGTATACTTTTAATCCAAGTTTTCTGAGACCATTAAGAAGGTATTCTCTATTCTTAGTTATTTCTTCTACTATTTTTCTAACATATGAAGGATTTTCTAAAGCCGTAATACCAGCTATGTATCCTGGTAGCGAAATGTCAAATGGTGTAGCTCCCTTCATTAGATTCTTAATAACTTCTTCATTCCCAATTAAATACCCGACCCTGTAGGATGCTAATGAAAAAGCCTTACTTAACGTTCTTACTATGAGTAGGTTAGGATATTTGTTAATAAGTTTAGCAACTGTATAGCCAGAGAACTCGTAATATGCCTCATCAATAAGTATAAAGCCATTAATACTTTCCGCTAAGGCTCTTACTTTGTCTTCCTCTGCCTTCAACATAGGTGAACCAGTAGGATTATTTGGATCATCAATTATAACAAGTCTTGCATTTTTTGCCTCATCTAAAAACTTTTCAAAATTCATCTTCCACCAGTTATCATTTTCTATCAGATTTACTCGAGTTAATTTTAACCCTCTGACTGAAGCATATACTTTATACATGCTATAAGATGGATTATTTATTACAACTTTATCTCCAGTCTGTATAAGGTTATAAAATACTGCCCTTAATGCCCCATCTCCTCCTGGAGTTGGATATATATTCTTTGGTTCTACTCTGTTATATTCTGCCATTAATTCTCTTAATCTTTCTAGTAATGAAGGGTGTTGATATCTATTACCTAAATGCAAATATTTCTTTACTTCCTCTATTATAAAATCTGGTGGTGGAAAAGGAGATTCATTTAAGTGTAACCTTATGCCATCATTTATGTCATTGAAGCTATACTCTTCTGCTTCAATTAACCAAGGATATATAAGGTTTTTGATGTCAACGGTTGGTGCAATAAGAAACCCTACTTATTTCATGAAGAAAAGCAAATAAGCTTTTCTGTCAACTCTTTATAAGTGTTCGAGGATCTTCTTCAGACAAAAAGATTAATAAAAAGTTATTATTACTACCCTAAATTAGTTCTAGTTATCAATATCGCAGAATACCTCTACAGCAAGGGACGTGATGTTTGTATTTTTAATTTTGATAAAATTAAATGGGAATATTATCCATATAATTTGAATTTTCATATGAAATGTAATGAAAGATCAGAAAATATAATTTTTGAAGCAGAAGATGAATCAGAAATCCCAAATAATTTTAGTTTAGTAACTTCTATTAAGAAACTAAATCTAGGCATTCCACAATCAGAAATTCAAAAACTTGATCAAAATCTTTTTAAGATAAATATTGATAATAAAATATATTTGTTTAGGATAATAGAAGGGAAAATAGTTGAGGAAAAAATCAAAGGATTAAGTGAAGAGATTATTAATATTCTTAGGGAATATAATGAACTTTCTTTAAAAGAAATAGTGGACATACTATATCATAAGACAAATAGTAGCAGAGATAATATAAGAAAAGAGATTTATTTTCTAAAAGATATTGGAGTTATTGAAATAAAAAATGGAAAAGTTTTACTCAACAATAATAGCTGGCTTAAGAGGTAAGGCTTCTTTATTATATTTACTTTTATCTAGTTTTGATACATCATATACTTCAACTGGTATACCTAGTTTGTAACTCATATATTTAGTTCCTAACTCAAGGATTTCTCTCTCATTAATATTATAACCTAAGATTAACTTTTTCATATTGTCATCTAATTCTACTGCTAGTTCGTAAATCTTTCTGATTATATTAGCTAGTTTTTTATCTGATGGTCTCTCTTTCTCCATTAACTGCTTTAATGTACCACCATTAGATAGTATTTGCACAGCTTCTCTCAATACCTTCATTAATTCTTGTTCTGCAACATATATTTTTACGATACTAGGCTTACCTTTATAGTAATAGTTTATAATCTTCTGGGAATCCTCAATTATTCTCTTATGATATTCATGGATTAAAATATAATATAAGTCCTCAGATGACTCTTCAGCTGTAGGCCATTTCTCTAATGAGATGAAAGTTGTATGACCTAATTCATGCCAAATTTCTTCAGCAAAGTGAGGAGCAAAAGGTGCTAATAGTTTTATCCATGTCTCTATTACTTCTCTTAATAATTTTCCATTTGGTTCTTTTCCATCGGCTTTACACATATCAATATATTCTCTTAAATAAGAATCAAATGAATATAATATATCATTAATAGTACTTCTAAAATCAATATTATCCATATTCTTAGTAGAACTGAGTACAATACTACTTACTTGAGCCTTTAACCAGTTATTAGCAAATTCACTACCTTCACCATCATACTTAGGTAACTCCTTTATAAATTCGTAATACCTCCTTAATATTTCTCCTACTGACTTTGCATAAGAGTCACTAAAGTTTACATCAGAACCCATATCGGCAGTAGATGTCAATGCTATTCTTACAACGTCTGGACTATAAATTCTCAGAGCTTTTCTTAATGGGATAATGTTCCTTAATGATTTACTCATTTTCTTTCCTTCATATAAAACAAAACCGTTGACTGCTATAGCTTTCGGCCATAATTCTTCTGGGAAAATTGCTGCATGATTAAATATGAAGAACGATAAATGATTAGGAATTAAATCCTTACCACTATGGCGTATATCTAATGGATACCAATATAGAAATTCATTCCTCATTTCCCTAATTATTTCTTTAGATATACCAGTTTCGCTGGAAATCTTATCAATATCTCCAATACCTAGCATTATATAATTCCAGAAATCATAAGTAAGTTGAGAGGGTTTTAATTGATATTGCCTTATTTTATGTGAAATTGTATAGTAGGCCATATAGATAGTGGAATCACTTAAACTTTCAATAATCCATTTTTTATCCCAAGGTAATGGCGTACCTAATCCTCTTGTTCTAGCACATGCCCTTTTTTGTAACCAATCTGTGACAAACTCAAAATCTTTCCTTATCTCTGGCGGAATAAATTTCATATTAGAAATTAATTTTTTAGCTAAAGCCTTCCATTGTGGGTTACCATAGTCTAAGAACCATTGATCCTTTAGTATTTTAACTACAACCTCGTTACCACACCTACAATAAACCGGTCTATTCATAATTTCATAAATTTTCCTACCTAAGCCTTTCTCTATTAAGAACTCAGTTACTTTTTGCCTTGCCTCTGGAACTGATAAGCCAATAAACGACTTAAAGTAGTTAACAAATTCTGGTTTTACTAGCGAGCTCACATCTTTCATCTTACCCTTATTATATTCTATTCTATAAACTTGTTCAGTTAATTTTTGAAGATCATCTTTGTTTTTTGGATTAGTCTTCTCTACAAGATCTTTAGCTAAAGTGTCACCTTGACCTTCAACTTGAATAACAGAAACTATTTGCATATCTTGTTGCTTATTTTTCTTCAAATAGTAATAATCGAAAGGAGCATGGGCTGGAACACTCATCACTATGCCTGTAGCAACATTAGGATCAACAAAATCAGCTGCCATTATAGGAATTTCTTTTCCAGTTATTGGATTAACAGCCTTATATTTAGTTAATTCAGAACCTTTTATACTTCCTAAATTCTTTATATTATCAAATTGGAAAGTTAATTTGAATGCGGCCCTTTCACTAACAATCATCTTTTTGCCATCTAATTCTATGATAGAATATGTGACATCCGGATTTACCCATATTCCTATAGCACCAAACACGGTCTCTGGTCTTAATGTAGCAGCAGGTAAAATTCCTAGATCACTATTAAAGTAAATTAATACAAACTCGCCAATTTCAGGTTCCATATCTCCTTTAGTATCATGCATTCCTACTGGAATGTGGTGAACTGGACACCATCCAACTGGATGTGTGTCTCTAACTATATATCCTTTCTCTTGTAGCTTATTAAACTGCCATACTATGAATGATGAGAACTCTGGGTCTATAGTCGTAAATTCTCTTCTCCAATCAATGCTTAAACCTATTTCTTTCATAGCCTTCTTTATTTCATCTCTGAAATAGTTAGCCATAAAGAGAGGATCAGCTAATTTTGAAATTACATTATCTGGAATCTCATATATATTTTTGAAAATGTCTATCAACTCTTTATCTCCTTTAGCTACATCATCAGCCATAGCAATTATCGGCGTTCCAGTATAATGAAATCCCATGGGGAAAAGTACGTTATAACCCTTCATTCTCATATATCTTGCGTAAATATCACAAGTCACATAAGTTCTTCCATGACCTAGGTGAAATGGAGAATTAGGATATGGGAAGGCAACTGTCGTAAAGAATTTATTCCTTGTTCTATCTGGGTTTGCTTCAAAGATTTTGGCTTTTTCCCATTCTTTCTGCCATTTTTCAGCTATTGATGTTAGAAAATCAACGAACTCCTTTGCTGAAATCCTAGATCACCAAAACACCTTTATAACCTCGAATATTTAAATTATGTTGTGTTTACAAAATCTGGTGATGATGGAAATACTAACGTAATAAATAAAAGAGTAGGAAAAGATTCTCCTTTAGTTAATTTTCTAGGGGATCTTGATGAATTAAACTCTTTTATAGGTTTTGCTATATCAAAAATACCTTGGGAAGATATGAAAAAAGATTTAGAAAGAGTACAAGTTGAACTTTTTGAAATAGGCGAAGATCTCTCTACTCAAAGTAGTAAAAAGAAAATTGATGAAAAATACGTAAAATGGTTGGAAGAAAGAACTGTAGAATATAGAAAAGAAAGCGGACCAGTAAAACTATTTGTTATTCCAGGTGGTTCGGAAGAAGCCTCAGTATTACATGTAACTAGATCAGTAGCAAGAAGAGTTGAAAGAAATGCAGTTAAATATACCAAAGAACTACCAGAAATTAATCGGATGATTATAGTCTATTTAAATAGATTATCATCACTTTTATTTGCAATGGCATTAGTTGCAAACAAAAGGAGAAATGTAAGTGAAAAAATCTATGATATAGGTAAGTTCTGGTGAAGAAGTCCAGACTTAATTAAAAGTTCACAATTTTTGCAAATTTCTCTTCCATAACTAGTAGGCTCTCCACATATCTTACATCTTGGTAATTCTCTTAGTTCAGAAGTGGTTGAGTATTCTTTTCTAACATTTTCCGAAATTTTATCAAATTCCTCAATAATATTTAATAGTGAACCAGGCTTAGTCTCTTCTAAAATGTAAAGTAATTCTCTAACTTTTGCTCTTAAGGTAGGTCTTGTAGTTATATAAGGACATTCAACTTCTTGAAAGTTATATCCTTTATAGTAAGCATACATAGTAGTTTCCCATTCATATATTTTCCTTAAAGGTTTTACCCTAAGTACAAACTTTGAACTTAATTTAAGCGGTTTGTCACCAAATCTTATAAGCCTAATTAAATCCCCTCTAATCAAATTAATTACTATAGCTTGCACTTCATCATCAAGATTGTGCCCAGTAGCTACATAGTCTGCGTTAACCATTCTACCAGCATTATTTATTAATTTTCTTCTAAAACCACCACAAAAAGTACAAGCGGAAACATTCAGGCCCTTTTCCATAGAAGATTTAACCATCTCGTCCAAAGTATATCCTACACTGTCCTTGAAACTATCTTCTATTAATTCGATTCCTAAATCAGTAAGAAATTTCTTAAGCTGTTCTACTTGTTCCTTTCTATTATAACCATGTATTCCCTCAACTATGTTATAAGCTATCAATTTATTATGATCAATAAAAGATGCTAAAGTATCGGCTAGTACAAAACTATCTTTCCCACCAGATACAGCAAGCAAAATTTTCTTGGCTTTTTGCAACCCTATAATTTCTGCCTCTTTTTCTACTCTTTTTCTTATATCTTCTATGAAACATTGCCTACATAATCTTCTTCCGGTATGAGGTTGATAAATTTCCGCTTCCCTAATTCTACAAACATCACATATCATGCTTCTTTTCTCCCCTCTACTATTTTATTTCCACTTGCTACCTCATCAATGCTATGAATAGCACATCCTTCTTCTTCTAATAATTTCTTTATTTCTTCAAAGTTTAAATTACTACCCTCTATAACTATCATTAATCCCATAGTCTCTACGTCCATATCAGTAACACTAATATTTACACCATCAACTCCTTCTATACTTGAAATTTTTTCGGCTAGATCAACTATTGATGTACCTCTTATAGGTTTTAAAACATCTAAAACAAGACGTCTTATAGGCAACGTAATCACTGTTTACAATACTATTTTCAAAACATCAATAAAAAATTACTTGAGATAGAAAGGGGTGCAAGGATATTAAAATTTAAAAATGAAGATAGCGGGCTTATAGTGTGGGGGGTTTGGGGTATGATGGGGGTCGTCAGCACACCAAAAGTTGTCGGAAGACAAGTATATGGAAGCTTATATGAGTGCGACAACGAAGTTCTGAAAGACGTAAAAAGATTAGAAGAAATTGTAAAAGAAGCTGCAAAAGTAGGCAATATGACATTACTTGATATTAAATCGTGGAAAATAGGAGAAGGAGTAAGTGTAGTTGCAATTGTTTTAGAGAGTCATATTACTATACACACTTGGCCAGAGTATAACTTTGCAACAGTTGACGTATACTCTTGTGGTGCTCACACAGATCCTTATAAAGCATTTATGTACATAGTTAATGAATTAAAAGCTAAAAGATATACAATAAATGAGGCTGATAGATCATCAGAATTTTAATAGTAGGAGGAGGCATAGCAGGTTTACTAACTGCATGGAAATTAAAAGATGAAAGTGTAATAGTATTTGATAGAAAAAGAGAACTAGGAAAAAAATGTACTGGAATTATAAGTTATAATACTTTTTCAAAGTTAGGAATATCTAGTGAATTTATCGATTCTTACTTTAAGAAAATTATTTTTCATTACTCAAATATATCATTTGAAGTTAGAACAAACATAGTAAGATTAAATAGACTAAAACTTGAAAAATATTTGGAAGAAAATCTTAAAGTCAAAAAATCTACCGATGTAAAAATAGAAAATAGTAATAAACTTCTTGCAAATAACGAGAAATATGAAGGAAAAATCATTGATGCTTCTGGCTGGAAAGGAAAAGCTAAATGGATTAAAGCTATCGAATATCTAACAGAACCAATTGAAAGTGACAGTATAGAAGTATTCTTTGATCCTAGGAATCCAGCAGGTTTCGGATGGATAGTCCCACTTAGTTATGGGACATTAGTAGGTTCATTATCTTATTATGATCCCAAACTATTTATCCCTAAAGTAAACAAGAGAATTATAGACATACATGGAGGCTCGATACCAAGAGCTAAACCAGTATATAAGTACGGTATAGGTGATACGTTAGGTTTAATTAAAATATTTACTGGAGGTGGGATTTTTTCTATCGGAGAAATGTTAGAAACAATACCTAAACTAGTTTATGAAAATGATAATTCTTTACACTTAAGTAAATTTAACAAATTGAAAAACGAAATAAATAAACAGTTTAGATTGACAACAATTCTGGAAAAAACTTGGAGAGTAGTTTTGCCATTAGCTTTCAGAGTCTTGAAGGATAAAACATTAAGTGTAAACGAAGAATTCGATTTTCATTCACTTCTTTTCCGTACTAGATTATAACATCCTTCGCCTTTTTCGATTACACCCATTTCCATTAGTTTACTTATTACTTCCTCAGGATTATTAATTCCTATAGCTTTTAACTCCCTCAAAGCAATGATTTCCCCCACCGAAATAACATTCTTAAAGTACTTTTCAGCTTTTTCAATTTCTTCTTGTGATACCACTAAAATCACCTTTTTAATTTCCTAGTAAATCAATATATGAAAAATGTCAGTAAAAGCTTATTTTGAACTTGTAAGAATACATAACGTTATAGGCTCTGCTATTTCCGTATTTATGGGCTATGTTGTTGCTTCTGAATGGAAAATAGTACCAATAAAACTTATCCTTGCAATGATTGTTGTTTCTGTTATCGCTGCTGGAGGCTACATAATTAATGATGTTTTTGATATCGAGATTGATAAAATAAATAAACCAAATAGACCCTTACCATCGGGTAGGATAAAAATCTCAAGAGCTAGATCATTATCAATAGTTTTGTTTTTAGTTGGTATAGTATTATCAGTTTTACTAAACATTTATGCATTTATAATAGCTTTACTAACTGTTTTAGCTTTATATTACTATGCTAAAGACTTAAAGAAACAAGGATTAGTAGGTAATTTAATAGTAGCCTTAACATCGGCTCTTTCAGCATTTTACGGAGGTCTGGCATTTTTTGAAGGATCATGGGTTATTAGGACATTAATACCCACATTATACATATTTTTCTTCACTTTAACTAGAGAATTCGTAAAGGGAATAGAAGATGTAAAGGGTGATATGACTAATGGTGTCAAGACGCTTGCAGTAAGAGTAGGTATTGAGAAGACTTGGTTTATATCTAAAATTATACTGGTAATACTCATAGTAACATCTTTTATTCCTTATTTCTTTGGGTTCAACATAATTTACTTAATTGGAATATTATTCTTGGACATTATACTTATCCTAGTAGTATTACTAAGACATGATATAGAAAGTGCTTCAAAAGCTAGAGCTTATATGAAAGTTTATGCTTTAGGAACATTAATTTTATTTGCATTAGGAACATTACCTATTTAACACATTTATATCAAAAATCTTTCTATATCCTGCTTTTATTCCTACAACTCTAAGATTTAAATTTCCCTTAGAATTATTCAGAGGAATTTTATATTCAATAATTTGTCCCTTGTTTATATTATTGAAACTTTTGAAGTTAATGGATATGCTATTAAGGAATAAATTTGCTAACACTTTATCTAAATCAATTTCACTATTGTTTACTAATTTTATTTCAATATATCCATCCCTAACAATTGCTTCAGCTTTAATATCAATTGTGGGTACTTTATATTTTAACGAATAGAAAGAATATACTCTTCCATAGTTTTTAAAATTCTCTGGAGCTGAAAATATTATACTCACATTACCCTCCTTTTCTATCTTTATATCGGCTACTTCATTATCACCTGTAACTTCACTAGTTCCTATGTTTACTTTAGTATCTTTACTAGGATTCTTCGCAATAATATAACATTCACCATAACAAGTAAACTCTACACTCTCTTTAGGTTTCAATAGTAAAGATCCCGCATATAGTTGATATCTTGTTTCGAATTCTCTTACTGGATAAAATATTATATGACCAACACTATCCACGGTTATACTATCTAGGCCTTTATATACTATTGAAAAAACATTTTTACCCTGCTTTACTATTGGAGTTATATCATATATTATAGACGATATAATGGTATTGCCAGAATCAACTTCTATGTTGGGTCTAAACTCTTTCGTTAATGAAAATTCGTTTAACCATAATCTCCATTTTGGTTCCAAGAACTTTTTTCTTTCTATATTTAGTATTACATAGACTTTTTCAGCCTTTCTTTCTATGTCAAATGTATATTCCATTTCTCTTTCTCTTGATGTTAATTTAACCCCTTCAACTAGGGCATCATACTCTATGAAACCATTGAAAACGCCCTCGTCAAAAACCGCTATACTTCCAATTGGCATATATATAACTCAGTTGCTAAAAAAATAAAGTGAATGATTAGGGAAGTACTTAGATTTATTAATAAATCAGACTTAGTAATAGAGGTAATAGATGCTAGAGAGCCAGATTTGACTAGGTCAAAAAAATTAGAGGAATATGCACTTAATAGGGAAAGGAAGATCTTAATAGTTCTTAATAAAGCAGATTTAATTCCTAGAGAAATTTTAGAAGGATGGAAAAAGATATTTGAGAATGAAGGAAAAAATGCGATATATATTTCAGCGACCATGCATTTAGGTACTAAAATTCTACGTGATAAAATAAAAGAGTTATTAAGAGGAAAAGAGGGAACAGTAATATTTGTAGGATATCCCAAAACGGGGAAATCTTCTATTATTAATGCATTAAAGGGAAAGCATTCTGCTTCAACTTCAAAAATACCAATGGCATATGGTTATACGAAAACCATCCAAAAGTTCAAAATAGACTCAAAAATATATGCATGGGATTCACCAGGTATCATACCCCCAGACGGAAATGAATTAGAGAAAGTCATTAGAGGAATAAGTGTAGAAAAACTTGAAGATCCAGTTAAGGCAGGGGAAATGCTCTTACTAAGAATTATAAAATATAATCCAAATGCTATTAAGGAGACATATAATATAACTTTTAATTCTCCCTATGAGTTTTTTGAAAAATTAGCGTTAAAAAGAGGATGGTTATATAAATCCACTAAAGAGCCTAACATAGAAGAAGCAGCAAAAGCGTTTATAAGAGATTATCACAAGGGCAAAATTATTTATTATGTCCCTCCTTTATCTATGAATGATGATAAAGATAGTAGTGTTTGATGCCGACAAAACTCTATGGGATCATTATAATATTTCTATCTTTAAAAAACCTTATAAACTAATTAACGAGAATTCAATCGAGGATTCAGAGGGTAATAGACTTACATTATTTCCAGAAGTTAGAGACACATTAAAGAGTTTAAAAGACATGGGATTGTTTATTGGGTTAGCGACTTGGAATTTACCAGAAAAAACATATGAAATCCTTGATCTTCTTAAAATAAGAGAATATTTTGATATTATTACATCTAAAGATTACCCATTTAAGTTTATTTTTATTGCGGAAATTATAGATAAAATGAGAGAAAAGGGGATATATTTAAAACCAGATGAGATAATGTTTATCGATGATAGAAGAGTACATTTTGGTAATACATGGTTATATTTGGGCAATATAAAATGTTTAGAAATGTGGTCAGATATAATTCATCACAAGCAGATACTTGAAAAAATAAAAAGTTTTTAATTCTCCATTAATTTTTGTGAAAAGAAAAATAGTAATGCTTAAAAAGTTTAACTTCTTATGTAGAGTCTGTGAAAAAGATGATAGGTGACTGTACCCTCCAAGTCTAATTCTTTTCCTCAAGTCAAAGATAACTTTGAACAAGCACAAATTAACTATAAAAGAAATAATTCTAAAGAGGTGTTACTATAATGCCAACAGGGGCTAGAATAACAATAGATGCTCTAAAAAGAGAAGGAGTAAAAGTAATATTCGGAATACCTGGCCTATCCAATATGCAACTTTATGACGCATTTATTGAAGACTTACAAAATGGAGAACTAAGACACGTATTAATGAGACATGAACAAGCTGCCGCTCATGCAGCTGATGGGTATGCAAGAGCTTCAGGAATACCGGGAGTATGTACAGCAACATCCGGTCCTGGTGCAACAAACTTAGTTACTGGCCTAATAACAGCATACTGGGATTCCTCGCCAGTTATAGCAATAACTGGACAAGTACCTAGAAATTCCATTGGAAAAATGGCATTCCAGGAAGCCGATGCCATGGGTATATTTGAACATATTACAAAATACGTTGTAGAAGTAAAGAAATTAGAAGAAATTCCAATTTGGATAAAGAATGCATTCTATATAGCAACAACAGGTAGACCAGGACCTGTAGTTGTTGACATACCTAGAGATATTTTCTATGAAAAAGTTGAGGAAGTAAAATGGCCAGAAAAACCCATGGTAAAAGGTTACAAAGAGTTTCCTACAATAATTGATAGACAGAAGTTAAAGAAAGCTGCAGAAATACTGGTAAATGCTGAGAGACCTATAATTTTAGTAGGAACTGGTGTTGTATGGTCTAACGCAACACAAGAGGTTCTTGAACTTGCCGAGTATTTGCATATTCCAATAGTATCAACATTCCCTGGTAAGTCCGCTATACCACATGACCACCCACTATATTTCGGTGCCATGGGATACTATGGAAGAGCAGAAGCTTCAATGGCTGCCTTAGAATCAGATGCTATGTTAGTTATTGGAGCTAGGTTTAGTGATAGAACCTTTACTTCATACGATGAAATGATTGAGACAAGAAAGAAATTCATAATGATTAACATAGATCCCTCAGATGGAGAAAGAGCAATAAAAGTTGATGTAAATCTTGTAGGTAATGCAAAAATTCTACTTAGGGAATTGATGAAAGCAATATACGAAGTAGGTAAAAAGAATGATCATAGCGCCTGGATAAAAAGAGTAAAAGAATATAAGGAATATTACTCACAATTCTATTATTATGACGAACCAAATAAACTAAAACCATGGAAGATATTAAAGACAATAAGGAATACGATACCTAGAGATGCTATAGTAACTACTGGTGTGGGACAACATCAAATGTGGGCAGAAGTATTCTGGGAAGTATTAGAACCTAGAACGTTTTTATCTTCGACTGGTATGGGAACAATGGGATTTGGTTTACCAGCTGCAATGGGAGCTAAATTAGCTAAACCAGATAAGGTTGTAGTGGATCTGGATGGTGATGGGTCTTTCTTAATGACTGGAAATAATCTCGCTACTGCTGTGGATGAGCATATTCCAATTATATCAGTAGTGTTTGATAATAGGACATTAGGTCTAGTAAGGCAAGTTCAAGATTTGTTCTTTGGAAACAGAATTGTAGGAGTAGACTACGGACCCTCGCCAGATTTCGTAAAATTAGCAGAGGCATTTGGAGCTCTAGGATTTAACGCTACTTCTTATGAAGAAATAGAAAAATCACTTAAAACAGCTATGAAAGAAAATATTCCTGCAGTAATAAGAATTCCGGTCGATAAAGAAGAATTAGCATTACCCACATTACCTCCTGGAGGAAGATTAAAGCAGGTGATTGTACGTGACCCAAGAAAAAGTAGTTAGAGTAGTTGGATATTATAGAGATCCAGGGTTCTTTGAAAGAGTTGCTGGAGCTTTTAGAAAACTATTAATGGATATAAATTGGATGCAAGCTAGGAGGATTTCTGATGATGGTTTATACGAGATTTATATGGGTATTCCTTACAGTAATAATTTCGATATAGCGATTCAAAATTTAAGCAAAACAGTAGATGTAGAGAAAGTAGAAATTCTAGAAGATGCAAAAGTAGTAACATACATTATTAGAAACAATGGTACAATAATTGAAGGAGAGCCCTCACAGGCTAGAGAATATGATATAGTTGTTTTTAAACCAGTTTTTACAAAAGTAACAACAATCAGTTGGGGGGTTGTAAGTGGCAAAAGTATATATTGATAAAGATGCAAGTTTAGATCCTATAAAGGATAAAACAATAGCTGTACTAGGATATGGAAGTCAAGGAAGAGCTTGGGCGCTTAACCTTAGAGATTCTGGATTAAAGGTACTTGTGGGATTAGAAAGAGAAGGAAATTCATGGAAAGTAGCAGAAAGTGATGGGTTCAACCCAATGCATACAGAAGATGCAGTAAAGAAGTCGGATATAGTAATTTTCTTAGTACCAGATATGGTCCAAAGATATGTGTATAGAGAAAGAGTAGCACCTTATTTAAGGGATGGAATGGATCTTGTATTCGCACATGGATTTAATATCCATTATAAGTTAATAGAACCGCCCAAGACAGTTGATGTTTATATGATAGCACCTAAAGGACCTGGACCAATAGTAAGAGAATATTTTGCAAAGGGAGGAGGAGTACCAGCTCTAGTAGCAGTACACCAAAACTACTCTGGGAAAGCTTTTGAAAAAGCATTGGCTATTGCGAAAGCATTAGGAGCTACGAGGGCTGGAGTTATAGAGACGACATTTAAAGAAGAAACTGAAACTGACCTATTTGGCGAACAAGTTGATTTGGTAGGAGGAATTACACAATTAATGAGGACAGCTTTTCAAGTTTTAGTTGAAGCCGGCTATCAACCGGAAATAGCTTACTATGAGACTATAAACGAAATGAAAATGATAGTAGATTTAATATATGAAAAAGGATTTACAGGAATGTTAAAAGCTGTATCAGAAACAGCTAAATATGGCGGTTTTACTGCAGGAAAATATGTTATAAATGAGGATGTAAAGAAGAGAATGAAAGAAGTATTAGATAGAATAAGGAGCGGAAAATTCGCTGAAGAATGGATTGAAGAATACAATAAAGGAGCACCCACACTTGTTAATGGTATGAAAGAGGTTGAAAACAGCTTGGAAGAACAAGTAGGTAGGCAAATTAGAGAGATTTCGCTCAGAGGAAAGCCTAAATCTTAATTTTTTATATGTATATTGTGAATTCCAATAAATCACGGGGTTCTTCGGTAGAACGTTATATTGTTTCTAGGCTAAGAGATAAAGGATTTGCTGTTATAAGAGCTCCAGCTAGTGGTTCTAAGAGAAAAGATCACGTACCAGATATTATCGCATTAAAATCTGGAGTTATAATATTAATTGAAGTAAAAAGTAGAAAAAATGGACAGAAAATATATATAGAGAAAGAACAAGCTGAAGGCATTAGAGAGTTTGCCAAAAGAAGTGGGGGCGAACTATTTTTAGGCGTTAAATTACCTAAGATGCTAAGGTTTATAAAATTTGATATGTTAAGGCAAACTGAGGGAGGAAATTATGCAATAGATTTAGAAACAGTAGAAAAAGGAATGGAATTAGAAGATCTAGTCCGTTATGTTGAGAGTAAAATAAGTAGAACCTTAGATTCTTTCTTATGAAGTATCAAACTTAACTCTTATTCTAATTCCGTGCTTCTTCTCATACCTCTTTAACTTGCTAACTAGCTTTTTATTAAATTTGCCTATTTCTTCTTTAGGAATTGTTATAACATATTCTCCGTTTTCATAAGTTACCGAAGCATTTGGAATCACATTAAGTATGACTCTCTCTAGTTTATTCTGCATTGCATTCTGTTTGTTTCCAGCTATTTTACCAACTGGTACTAACATTGTTTGTTCTCCAAATACATAAATCTCATATTCAACTTTATCCTCTATTAAATCCTTAACTTCAACTACTGGTCTGGCTAAATCAGCCTCTCTCAATCCAGTAGGAACTTTTACTGTCATATCCAAACTGTAAACTTTAGCCACATTTCCTGCATGAATAAATATTACTGTATCCAAGATATTAGGAATAGTTCCTATATCAACCCTATTTATAAATCTATGAATAGCATCTATAGGTGATGTTGCGTGGACTACTCCTATCATTCCTATTCCAGCTAATCGTAAATCAATATATAACTTAAAATCCTCGTCATTCCTCATTTCATCATATACAGTATAGTCAGGTCTACTGAGTAATAATATGTCATGAAGTTCTCCAACTTCAGCGTAATTCTTTGAGTATTGGGTTATTTCTGGTGGTAAATGCATATCTCTAGGTGATTCAATAGTCTTAACTACTTTTCCCATTCTATTATAAAACTCTGCTAAAGCTTGGGCAAATGTTGTCTTCCCCATACCTGGAGAACCAGCAATTAAAATTCCTTCTGCATGTTCTTTTAATCTATTCATTAATTTCTCATGTAAGTTATAATCTTCAAGCTTCTTCCTTGTCACTGGTCTAGTTATTGTAACTTCCCAGCCATCACTTAACGGTGGGTGAGTGATTATAACCCTATAGTTACCTAACTGAACTATTGTTGAACCTTTTCTTTCAATTTCTATGAAAGAATCCTTAACGTACTTGACCGAGGCTAATATTTCACTTACTAATTTCTTTATTTGATAGCCAGACGTGATCTCTGAAGATAATTCTACAAACTGCCAATAACCCGGTTTCCCTCTTTTTGCCTTTGGTGTGGTTCCTTCCTTTAGATGAACACTCATAGTATTTTCGTCAAAGTAACTCTCTATTTCTAAAGCATTCTCTAATGGACTTAAGTAAAATACATCTATACCTAAATTCTCTGCAATTTGTTTCTGTATCTCATCAGCTGTAACTATAGTACATCCTCTTTTAAGGCAATATTCCCTTAATTCATCATTTGTATCTTGTCTACTAATTAAATCACCAACTATTTCAAAGCTAACTAAAAGTGATTCGGAGACATCTCTCAACCTTTTAATCTCATCAAGAGCTATTTCAGCAGTAACAAGACCTTCTCGAGCATCTTTCTCTATCTCGCTTAATAATCTTTTATGAATTAAGATATTACCGTATATAATTTTACGCTCTAAATATTTAGATACGCCATGTATTAAGGCTGACTTATCTATTAAAAGATCTTTCGGAGGCAATAGTTTGAACCCTTAAAAATTAATCTAATTTAAAAACTAATAAACCTATTTCTTTGCCATTTTAATGAGAAACTCGTGAATTACAGTAGTTGAAGATAACTCTGGATGAAATGTTGTAGCAACCATATTTCTCTCCATAGCCATAATTATTACATCATTAAGTTTTGATAATGGCTTTGCATCTCCCCATGTTTTGACTATAGCAGGAGCTCTTATAAACACAACTCTAGTCTTTCCTCCCCCTATTTCTGATAAATCAACAGTTGCTTCAAAACTTTCTCTTTGTCTACCATAATAGTTTCTAATCACAGAAATATCCATTGAACCAATTAACGGCTGAGATTTTTTACCGACTTTGGCGTCTGTAACATCTTTTGCTAAAATTATTGCTCCAGCACAAGTACCTAAAGTTGGTATCCCAGAATTTATTTTCTCTTTTAATTCATCTAAAATACCAAGTTTTTGAGCAACAACGCCAATGGTTGTACTCTCTCCGCCAGGTATTATTATAGCATCAACATCTTTCAAATCATTAGGTTTTTTCACAGCAACTATATCTCCTTGAATTTTCAAATTGTCCAAAGCTCTTTTAGTCTGTAACGCATGTTCTTCAAAGCTACCTTGATATGCAACAATTCCAATTTTCATTGACCTCTCACCTGAAGTAATTCCTCTGGCTTCAATGCTTTAATATCAATTCCCATCATGCTTTTACTCTCGCTTATCATCTTTTGAGCTTCAAGAACTATTTCTGGGTCTTCCCAGTTAGCGGTAGCTAATACTATAGCCTTCGCTCTAACATCAGGGTCTTGGCTCTTAAAGATACCAGAACCTACAAATATGCCATCGGCACCTAACCACATCATTAATGCGGCATCTGCTGGTGTTGCAATACCTCCAGCAGCGAAATTAACTACTGGTAATCTTCCTAACTTTACTGTTAACTCAACTATTTGATATGGAACTTGATATTCTCTTGCTTTTTTCATTCTATCTTCTTCTGACATGGAAATCAACGACCTTATTTCACCATTTATTATCTTCATGTGTTTAACAGCTTCACTTACATTACCAGTACCAGCCTCACCTTTAGTTCTAATCATTGATGCACCTTCTGTTATCCTTCTTAAAGCTTCTCCTAAGTTCCTTGCACCATTTACAAAAGGTACTTTAAATTCCCATTTATTAATATGGTGTTCCTCATCAGCTGGAGTTAGTACTTCACTCTCATCTATCATATCAACACCTAAGGCTTCCAGTATTTTAGCTTCATAATAGTGTCCTATTCTCACCTTAGCCATAACAGGGATTGTAATAGAATTCATGACTTCTTCAATTATCTTAGGGTCAGCCATCCTTGCTACACCACCACTTTTTCTTACGTCATAAGGTAGTTTATCTAAAACCATTACAGCAGTAGCTCCAGCATCTTCAGCGATTTCCGCCTGGGTAACATTAGTTACGTCCATAACAACTCCTCCCTTCTGAAATATTGGAAAGGCATGTTTTACCATAGTAGAACCCTGGACTAATTCTGCGTCTAACTTTTGTGGTAAAAAGGAAAGTAAACCTTGATCTTTGATTATATCTCTCACTTCTGCTAGCTTATAAAAGAATTGCTCGACCTCATAAAAACTTAGTTCATATAATCTCATTTGACGTCAAATTAAAATATACATGAAATGCATAAAAAAGTTTATTAGTAGAGTTTTGCTTTTTGTTTTCTTTCTTCTTCTGGTCTAATCTTAATTATTCCCAAGAATACAGCACAATTTACACAATAACATTTAGTAACTGGATATCTCATTATTATGGCTCCTTTCTTTTCTAGTTCAGAAGCTAAAGCTGGATCTACTGGACTATACATCTTTGTAACACATATAGCTTTATCTTCTGGTACTCTGGCACCACATTGATCACAATAAATATAACCTACGTGACCTTTGTCTCCCTTTCTCCTTCCTCTATTTTCTCTTTTCTTTGGCAAATTAGCACCCTATTTAATTCCTAGTTTATATTATTAATAAGTTTTTGCCAACCTAAGTAATGATTTTGCTGGTTTTTTACACATTACACATTTTGCATTACTAACATCTTTATCCTCATCAAGAGGAATACCCAAAACTCTAGCATTAGTTACATCCTGAAGTTGCAAGCCGCAATTATTATCACCACACCATGGTACTTCAACAACGCCAGCTCTTTCTTCTAAAATCTTTTTAGCTTCATTAAGGTCTTCAGTATATATTATCCTCTCTTTTAAGAACTTTAACGCCTTCTCATGTAAATCATTCTTTATTTTCTCTAATAGAGTATTTACCTCCTCTACTGCCTTATCTTTAGGCACTGATTTACCTTCAAAAGTATCCCTTCTTTTAATATAAACAGTATTATTATTTAGTTCCTTAGGGCCTATTTCAATTCTTAAAGGAACTCCTTTTAATTCCCATATATAGAACTTCTCACCAGGTGTTTTCTCTTTATCATCATCTATTACCACAGTAATGCCTCTATTCTTTAGATTCTCTCCAACTTCTTTAGCATAGTTAATAATTTTAGCAGTTGTTTCTTCATCCTTAGCTGGTATAGGAACTATAACTACCTTTATTGGTGCTATTACAGGGTTTAGTACTGGACCATGATCATCACCATTTATAGCTATAAGTACTGCTATTACTCTATCTGAAATCCCATAACTAGTTTGATGAGGATAATCTAAACTTCCATCTTTTCTTTGGATTTTGAAATCAAAAGCCTTCGTAAAGTGCTGACCTAAATGATGCACAGTACCTATTTGTAAAACTCTCGAATCTGGTAATATAGTATCAAAAGCTATAGTGTACTCAGCTCCAGCAAATTTATCCCATTCTGGTCTTTTAGAAATCATATATGGA
Organism: Sulfurisphaera tokodaii str. 7; assembly: GCF_000011205.1. Lineage (NCBI taxonomy): Archaea > Thermoproteati > Thermoproteota > Thermoprotei > Sulfolobales > Sulfolobaceae > Sulfurisphaera > Sulfurisphaera tokodaii. The sequence continues at coordinate 1,444,992 of NC_003106.2, read as the reverse complement.
ATTCCAAGCTCATCAAAGAACGCTTTATATATATTTATAGCTTCGTCTACTTGCCTAGCCGCATCTTCATATGTTTCGTGAAGTGTATGAGCTTCCTTGAAAGTTGTTATTTCCCTTAATCTCATCATAGGCCTTGTAGCTTTAGTCTCGTATCTAAATACACTAACAATTTGGTAATATTTTTTAGGTAATTGTTTGTAACTTTTAACCCAAAAAGATTCCATAAACGTTATAGAAGTTTCACTGGTAGGTCTTAATGCTAATTTTACATCTAGATCTTGAGAACCACCCTTAGTTACCCAATAGACTTCTTCCTCAAATCCCCTTATGTGTTCACTTTCTTTTTTCAATAGATCTTCTGGAATAAGTAATGGAAATAAAACTTCTTCATGTCCTGTTTCATCTAATAATTTTCTGATAAGTTGAAGCACATTTTGCCTTATCTTGAAACCATATGGCATCCATACCCCCATACCTTTTACGGGATATCGGCCATAATCGTAAATCTCAGCCTCTCTTAATACCCAATCTAACCATTCACTAAAATTTTTCTCCCACTTTTCCTTGGAAACTTTCATTTAGGAAAAGGAAAATAAGAAGAAGATAAAAAACATTTTTGTCTTTTAGAACTTACCGAATAGCATTAATACCGCGAACAAGATACCGTATACGGCTATTCCTTCACCTATAGCTACGAAGATTAAAATTGTACCAAACATGTCTCTTCTTTCTGTTAGTACACCAATACCAGCAGCAGCAGCCATACCTACAGCAACGCCAGCACCTATAGCAGCTAAACCAATTGCCAATCCAGCACCTATGTTAAGTCCTTCAAAACCTTGTGCAGTATCATAGGGAGCTTGTGCTGAAAAAATAGTAGCAGATACTAGAAGTGGTAACAAGAGAAATGGTAGCCACGTTTTCTTCATATCAAGACACCGTGATATTATTTTTGAACTTCCTTTAAAATATTTCCTTTAAGCTTCTCCAACTCATCTAGTCGTTGCTTCAGTGTTTTTTCATATTCCATATTTATTTTTGAAAGTAATTCATTTTTCTTCTGATCAAGTTTTGATTTCAAAATATTTATATATTTATCAATTGTGGATTTATCTATTTCCGACATTTTCCCCTCTCCTCCTTTGGAGGACTTTTCTTATCATCTTAAGTCTAACAAATTCTTCTCTTGTTCTATCATCAAGAACCCCTTTAATATATTTAGCAGAAGAAGTATAATATGGAAGTATATAAGAATCTATTGCATTAATTAGTCTCTGAGTTTTTCTTAACTCAGTAGATAATGACCTAATTGCAGATTCCATTTCAACTAGCTCTAATATTTTCTTAAATGCTTCGGCAATCGCATCTCTTGATTTAGTTATATAGGGTGAAACTTCTATATCACCAAAAGGTTGAGGTTGTATAGAATTTTCATCAAGTTTAACTATAGGTATTCTTACTCCAAAAAGAACCTTAAGATCACTTTTTACTTGCAAAGATGGAGGAACTGAGTTAGCATAAGATTCAACTGTAGATATCCCTTCTGCACTTACACCCATTAAATATGTTTCATAGACCTCTTTGAGCAATTGACTAACTTCTGAATAAAGTTTCTCATACTCATTAGCATATTCTCTTAAATATATCAAAAGGACTTCTCTTTTGTTTTCCAGTAATCTCTTTATAGTTCTAGTTAATCTTATTTGTTTTCTTAAATTAATCAAATTAAGTTTTGTAGGTAGAATTTTTCTAGAGCTCATTTCTTACCACGGTAATTAGGATGATATTTCTTAATATATTCTGACCTTATAAGTGAAAGTTCTGACTCTGGTAATATAGATAATACTTCCCAACCTATATCTAAGGTAGTTTCTATGCTTCTATTTTCGTTAACACCTTGAGCGACAAATCTTCTTTCGAATGCTTCAGCAAATAATAAATATTTCCTATCTACTTCAGATAAACTATCCTCACCTATTATTGCAGCTAAACCTCTTATATCTTGAGCCCTAGCATAAGCTGCAAACAACTGATTAGATAAATCTTTATGATCATCTCTCGTTTTACCTTCTCCAATACCATCTTTCATCAACCTTGATAAACTCATCAGTACATTAATTGGAGGATATATACCCTTATTAAATAGTGATCTATCTAACACAATCTGCCCTTCTGTTATATATCCAGTTAAATCTGGAATGGGATGAGTCATGTCATCATTAGGCATTGTTAATATAGGCATTTGAGTAATTGATCCTTTCTTACCTATTACTTTTCCAGCTCTTTCATAGATTGTAGCTAAATCAGTATACATATAACCAGGATAACCACCTCTACCTGGAACTTCTTCTCTAGAGGCACTTAACTCTCTTAAAGCTTCACAATAGTTAGTCATATCAATTAATATTGCCAATACATGCATATCCTTTTCAAATGCTAAATATTCGGCTAAAGTTAAAGCAGTTTTAGGAGTTAAGATCTTTAAAGATGGCGGATCATTAGCTAATGTAACGAACATAGCTACTCTATTAATTGCCCCGGTTTCTTCGAAAAATTTTCTAAAGAATAACGCTTCATCATATCTAACTCCTATAGCGGCAAATACTACTGCGAAATTACTTTCTTCTCCTCTAACAGTAGCTTGTTTTGCTATCTGAGCAGCTAAAGTATTTGCAGGTAAACCGCTTCCACTGAAGATCGGTAATTTTTGACCTCTGAGTAATGAATTTAAACCATCTATCGCGGATATACCAGTTTGTATAAATTCTTCTGGATATTCTCTAGTTGCTGGATTTATTGGATCACCATTTATGTTTCTCTTTTCACCACCTATTACTGGTGGACCATTATCTAATGGCTCACCCAATGGATTAAATATTCTACCTAACATCTCTTCTGATATTTTGACCTCTAAACCTCTACCTAGAAACCTTACTTTGGAACCAGTAGGAGAGATTCCAGTAGTGCCTTCAAATACTTGAACAAATGTAACACCCATCTGAGAATCTACAACTAATCCTCTTCTTTTACTTCCATCCGGCATCTCAATTTCAACTAATTCATTATAAGCTGCATCACTAACCCCTTGAACAGCAATTAATGGACCTTTAATCATTGAAATATTTGAATATTCCCTAACATTAAGGAGACTCATTTAGCTCACCTCTTTTAATAATGAATCAAATGTAGCTTTTAATTTATTCTCTATCTCGTCAATCTTATTTAACTCATCATTCTTAATCGTGTATTTAATTCTGATAATTTCTGGCTCTATAGGACCGACTTTGTCTAATATCTTCTTCAATGGAACACCTTTACTGATAAGATCTTGGGACTGATTATAAAATATATAGATTAACCTCATAATTCTTACCTGCTTTTGAGGTGAAGAAAAGGCATCAATATCATCATAAGCATTCTGTTTAAGGAAAGCGTCTTTTATTAGTTTAGCAGCCTCTAGGACTAATTTATCTTTTTCAGCTAAAGATTCTGGACCCACTAATCTAACAATCTGTCTTAACTCATCTTCTCTTATCAAGACTTTCATCATAGTATCACGCATCTCTTTCCAATTAGGATCTACATTCTTATGCCACCATTGAGCTACTAAGTCCACGTATGCAGAGAACCCTTGAATCCAATTAATTGCTGGATAATGCCTTGCTTGTGCTAATGAAACGTCTAAAGGCCAAAAAACTCTTACAAATCTTAAAGTATTGCTAGTAACTGGTTCTGTAAAATCACCTCCAGGAGGAGAAACTGCAGAAGCTATAGTAACTGAACCATATCTTTCTGGATTACCAAGAGCTATAACTCTTCCAGCTCTTTCATAATATTCAGCTAATCTAGACGGTAAATAGCTTGGGAAACCTTCTTCAGCTGGCATCTCTTCCATTCTTCCTCCTAAATCCCTTAGTGCCTCAGCCCATCTACTCGTAGAATCAGCAACAAGTAATACATCATAACCTTGATCTCTGAAATATTCGGCCATAGTAACTCCAACATAAATACTAGATTCTCTAGCTGCTACTGGCATATTGCTAGTATTAGCAACTAATATAGTTCTTAATAGGAGTGGCTTTCCAGTCCAAGGGTCTTTTAACTTCGGGAAAGATCTTAACTCGTCAGTCATCTCATTTCCTCTTTCGCCACAACCTACATAAATTACAACCTTTGCAGCAGACCATTTTGCTAGACTTTGCAATGTTACAGTCTTTCCACTACCGAAAGGTCCTGGAATAGCGGCTGTTCCACCTTTTGCAATAGGAAATACAGTGTCTAAAACTCTTATGCCAGTTAGTAAGGGCTCTACTGGTTCCAATTTTTCTTTATAAGGTCTAGGTATTCTGACTGGCCATTTTTGGTACATTTTTACTGGTATTTCATCACCATTCATATCAACTACAGCTACTACATCTTCCACAGTATAATCTCCTTCTCTAGCTAATTCTTTTAAAGTCCCATGAACATTTGGGGGAATTAAAATTCTGTGCTCTATAAGGTCGGTTTCTTGAACCACACCAATTATATCCCCAGGACCTACTTTGTCACCACTTTTTACCTTAGGAACAAAATGCCATTTAGTTTGTCTATCTAACGCTGGTATAGATACACCTCTAGCTACAAATGGGGAATTAGAAACTTTTGCTATAGAATCAAGTGGTCTCTGTAAACCATCATATATTTTTCCTATTAACCCAGGACCTAATTCTACTGATAATGGGGCTCCAGATCTATAAACTTTATCACCAGGTTTTACACCGTCAGTACTTTCATAAACTTGAATAAATGCTCTATCTCCTTCAATTCTTGTTATTTCACCTACTAATTTAAGATCACTTACATATACTACCTCAAACATTTGTGCTTCTCTCATACCATCAGCTATAACTAAAGGTCCGTTTACTCTCACGACCCTACCTTCAGAGACCATATTACTCACCAAATAAAATTTGGGCTATTTTATCCCTTATATCATCAAAAACTTGATTTAAAATTGTTTCAAGTGTAAAATCTTTTGATAAACTTTTATCGGGATAGTAAATTTTAATACCGCCTACTATTTTTTCGTCAACAACAATCTTACAACTAATCTTTTTCTTCTTAATAATATCACTTATGGATTTTTGATCACTAGGTGAACAATAAATAATTGAACCATCGCTTACTTCTCTGCTAATAATGGATTCTAAGCCTTTTTTATAATTATCAGTTTTAACAAATTCGTATAATGATTTCTTTGCATTTTCTTTGACATTTTCTATCCAATAGTCCATTTCCTTACTTATAAGTCTCTTATTTTCTATCTCCATTTTAGCTATTTCTCCTCTAATTCTATCATTGTTTTTATTAACAAGATCTGTTATTTTAGCGCTATATTCTCTATATACTTCTGCGTAAGCCTCATCTATTATTTGATTCATTTCAGATAAAATTTTTTTAAATTCTTCTGTAATCTTATTTTTTTCTTCATTTAAAGAATAATTCAACAAATCTTCAAAAGAGACCAACTTTATCACCCAAATCCTAATGCTCTAAGTATTAAACTTTTCACATCAATTGGTTTAGATTCACTATAAGGAGAAGGTATAATCGTAATTAAAGGCTTTTTCTGTTCCAATAATAAGGAATCTATTTTCTCTTTTACTGGCGTATACAAATCATTAGAAATTAATATTAGATCTATATCCTCTCTTTTCTTTAGTTTTTGTATTATATCCTCTAATTTTAGAGGATCTTCTAGGACTAAGCTTTCAACACCAATTAATCTGAAAAGGTTCACAGTGTACTTGTCCCCAATAACTAAAACTTTACCCATCTCGAACTATCATTTTAAATTTAAGATTAAATATTTTTAACCTATCCGTAATTTAACATAATGAATCACAGTGATTATTCCCGAGACAATGGCTAGAGTGGAAATACTGACACCGAAACAAAAAATAAATGAACTCATAACAGCTCTCTTAAAATTCAAAGAATTCGAACCCGAAGAGCCAAAAACACCAATATCAAACCTTAGATTTGAGGATGCAAGACGAAATCTAGGTGAAGTAAACGAGCACATAAACAAAATGAAGATTTTAATGGAATTGGGCGGATTAATTATAGAACCTCAAGGTAAAATGAAAGTAAATGACTGGATAGAGGCATCTAATCAAGTATTTATCGAGGGCTCAGAAATAGAGAATAAATATAAAGATTTACTAGAGGAAATAGGAAAATTAAGGGCAGAATTAGATACTCTAAATTCACAACTACAGGAAGTAGAACCATTTAAAAATATTGGAATTGATCTTAAGGTTCTATATTCCTCTACAAATTTTGAAGTAGCATTAGTAGTTATTAATGAAATACAGAAAAAACAACTAGAAGATAAAGGAGCAGTAGTTATAGTAGAGGAATTAGGAAATAATAAATATGCCAGCCTAGTACTTTCAAGAAAAGGCTCAAACTTAGACGAAATACTAAAAGAACTTGGACTTAGAAAATTTGAAACACCTGATTTTATTGCACCACAAATTTACTACAGTAACTTGAAAGAAAGAATTAATAATATACAAACTATACTAACTCAAAGAAGAGAAGAATTAGCTAAGAAAATTAAAGAAGATGAGAAAAATGTTAAAGAACTTTATGGAAAATTACTCACAATTAGAGATGCAATGAATATTCTCGCAAAAGCAAGAAAATCTGAGTATTACGTTCAAGTTGAAGGTTATGTACCAGATAAATCACTAAAAAAACTGTCTAAGATGATAGAAAATATCGGGTTTATAACTTATGAGTATCCGAAAAGATACGGAGAAGAACAAGAAGAACCACCTACTTATGTTAAATTACCAAAATCAATTATTCCGTTAGAATCCGTAATAGAATTTTATGGAACACCTTCTTATTGGGAAATTTCGCCAACAATATTCCTTATTATAACATTTCCCTTCCTTTTTGGTCTAATGTTCCCAGATTTTGGAAACGCACTTGTTCTTTTACTCTTTTCTATATGGTTTTACAATTACGGTAAAAAGAGAGGAAGCGAGAATACAGTAAAACTCTCATTAGTTCTTATATACTCAAGTATAGTTGCAATGGTTACCGGTCTTCTAGCTAGAGAATTCTTTGGTCCTTTACCAGTAGGAGGTTTACAAGAATTACTAAATAACCCGTCTGCACCAGTTGGCCCGTTATATTATGCTTGGCCCATTCCAGTTTCATTTTATGAAAAGATAAGTGATATAATTCCTACTGGTGCAAACGCAATAATTAATACAATATTATTATCATTACTACTGGGATCTATATTACTATTCGTAAGTACACTACTTGGAGTTATAAATGCTATAAAGAAAAAAGATAAAGAATTTCTATTCTTAGATAGGTTACCATTATTTATTATATATATAGTACCTCTAATAGTTTTCCTATATGGATTCATTAACATCAGCAATTATCAAGGAGAAGAGGCAATGATATTAGGAGGAATTTCATATTTCCTATTCCATTCAGGTACGCCAGCACCTCCAAGTGTACAAATTTTAGCTGACATCTTGGTAATATGGGTAGAGATAGGACTAATATACAATTGGGTTGCAAAAGCGTATCTTTTAAAGAAGCATGAGCATGCTAGCACTGGTTCAGCAATAATATTTGGCTTTATTGAAGGAGGTTTTGAGGCAGCTTTACTGTTGCTATCAAATACAATATCATTCATACGTGTACTAGTTTTTGCAATAGCACACTATTACATCCTTTATGCATTCTCTTATATGGCTTACTTGGCTGCAGGAAATCCTTCATCGTTATTGTCAGTTTTCATAAACCCAGCTGGTATAGTCATATTAATTATAGGCAATTTACTGGCAATAGCCTTAGAAGGATTAATAGTATTTATCCAAGATATGAGACTTCACTTCTACGAAATGTTTAGTAAATTCTATGAGGGAAGAGGAAGAAAATTCGAACCAGTAATGACTTATGTTGAGTTAACGCAATAAGGTAGGTCTTATTTTTTCTAAGTTCTTTCTTATTTCATCTAATTTTTTATTTATATCATTCTCATTTAGTTCGACTTTTTTAAACAGAACGCTTACCTCATTAATTTTATGATTAGACTTAATAACAAGTTCTCCAGCGAGATCCCATTTTTCTCTCTCTATATCTTTAAACCCTAACATGTTATATAGTTTTTCGGCACTCTTTGGCATTAATGGATATAGCATGATAGATAATGTCCTAAGAGAATTAACAGCAATATTTAAGACATTCCCAGCTTCTTCTTTATCGTTCTTTATCAAATTCCAAGGTGCTCTTATGTTTAAATATGAGTTACCATTTCTAGCTAACTTTAATATTTCTTCACTTCCGGCCTTTAATTTTCCTAGCTCAAATAATTCACTCATCTTTTTAGGAGCTTCTTTTATTTCACTAATAAATTTAGTATCCTCATCTTTTAGTTTTTCATATTTTATTTGAGGAACCTCTCCATTAAAGTATCTTCTTACCATACTCAATACTCTATTTGCATAGTTACCTATATCATCATTTAATTCTGTATTAACTATCCTTAGTGCTTCTCTCCATGTAAAATTAGTGTCTCTCTCTTCTGGTCTAAGTCTAATCAATATAAATCTCCAGTATTCTATATCTAATAATTGAGGAGCTTCATCAATCCATACCCCAATTTTCCTACTTTTACTGAATTTTTGCCCTTCATAAAGCAAATATTCTGTTGCCGCTATAACTGTAGGTAAAACATAATTTTCTCCAGAAGCCATTAGCATTGCTGGTAATATTACAGCATGGAATGGAATGTTATCCTTTCCAATAAAGTAATAACTTTTAACATCATTTCCAAACCAGAATTTCTTCCACTCTTCTTCTTTTCCTATCTTCTTAAAATATTCTATCGTAGCAGAGATATAACCTAATAATGCCTCAAACCATACATAGATAGTTTTACCTTCAGCACCTTCGAAAGGTGCTGGAATACCCCAAGCATTATCTCTCGTAATGCTTCTTGGCTTTAGCCCTTCTTTAACCCAACTTAAGGCTACTGACTTAACATTTTCAGGTAGTGTCTGAGAATTCTTAATCCATTCCTCAATTTTATCATTAAATGCTGAAAGATCAAAAAACCAGTGTTTAGTTTTCTTAAATACTGGCGTTCTTCCACATAATACGCACTTAGGATTAACTAGAAGTCTTGGCGTTAATAGTCTACCACAATTATCGCATTGATCTCCTCTTGCATCTTCAAATCCGCAATAAGGACAAGTACCTTTCACAAATCTATCTGGTAAGTAAATTTTATCATACTCACAATATGGAATTTCATCTTCTTCAATCTTTATATATTTTTCTAGTTTTAACATAAAATCTCTGACAAAAGTTTTATGAATTTCTGATTCTGTTCTAGTGTAATTATTATAACTAATCTCCCACACATCTAAAAATAACTTTTTATCGTATTCATGTGCTTGATCGGTTAGCTCTTTAGGATTCACATTTCTCTTCTTAGCTTCTACCTCAATTGGTGTTCCGTGCTCGTCACTTCCACTTACAAATACCACATTCTCTTGGCCATATTTTAACCTTGCATATCTAGCAAAAACATCAGCAGATAATACTGATCCAATCAAATTACCTAGATGTGGTACTGCATTTACATAAGGCCATGCAGAGGCTACAAATATCTTCATATTGCTCTTAATTCCTTCGTAAAGGTAATAAGCTTATAAAAACTTTGCCACCAAATTATTAAAGGAAGTGCTAATACTAGACTTTAGAAAATATCCGTTTTTAAAACCATTAGAAGATGAACTAAAAAAATACGCCGGAGGAATAAGTCTAAATGATTTATTAGTTAGTGGGAGTTATTATCTTGATCAAGCTAAAGAAAGAATAGATAAAATTTTAAAAGATAAAGAATTAGAATCTTATGATAAGATAAAGGATTCTGTTCTAGTATTTTATACAACTTTATACCTTGTAGCTGCATTGGATAATGATATGCTGAAGAAAAAGTTCCTAGATAAAGAGTCACAAATAATTGAGAAAAATTTGCTTAATGAAAGTGAAGAAACACTAGTTGAAATAGCAAATTATTTAGGATTAAATATTAATTATAATAATATAGAAATAAAATATAAGAAAAATAAAAAGACTCTTTCTTTATCGCTTAAATATTCTTTGAATTTTATTGATTTTTTAAAATACACAAGAGAACTTAGAAAAATAGATAACAAATTTAGTTTAGCATCACATATACTTAAAGATGGTAAAGTATATTTAACAAAAGAAGAAATTGTAAGGATCCTAGTATTTCAAATAAGAGATAAACTAATGAAGATGGTAAATGTTAGTGACGTTGTAATCCCAGAACAAATTAGAAAGCTTGCAGATGAATTAAAGGGAAGAAAAACGCCGCCTTGTATTTTAGAATTAAAGAGAAAAAAGGAGCTAAATAATACAGAACTCGGAGTTTTAATAGCATATTATATCGATATAGGTGATGAAAAAAGTGTTATAGATCTTACAAAAGATGAGAATATTGTTAAAAAATTTAAAGGAGATAAAAAAACTAAGTATATATTATATTCTTGTAAAAAGATGAAAGAACTTGGTCTTTGTGTAGCCTCTTGTAATACTTTAAATCCTCTTCAATTTTATTATGGTAAACTGGAATAAACTGCAATAAATCTTTGGATAACAGTTATTATAGAAAGTATTAAGAATATGAGAAAGAAATAATATGAAATAGTAAAAGATAATAGATACAACAATAAAAGTATAACCAAAAACATTATTCTTTCTCCTCTTTCTATGATTCCTCTACCTTCCATTTTTATTCCTAAGGATTCAGCTTTAGCTCTTAAATAAGAAATTGTTACAGATACACCAATTAATAGTCCTATTAAGAGGGGCGTGAAACCTAGACTAAATAACCCAGATATATAATTAATATCTTCTATTCTATCTAAACTACTATCAAGGAAACTTCCCTTACTTCCTGCTTTATTACTTAATCTGGCAACTTCCCCATCTATAGCATCCATAAATGCGGATAATGCAAGAAGAATCAAGCCAATTATTATATCTTTTAAGAAATACATAATCGCTAAATATAAGAAAGATAGAATTAAGCCTACAAAAGTTATAGTATTTGCAGACACATTAATCTTTATTAAAGCCAATGCTATAGGCTGCAATATCTTTTTAGACTGCTTTCTTATCTTAGTAATCAAAACCATCACCGTTTTAAACTATTACTTTTACTTTTAGTGGGAATATGAAGGCTAAAAAACTGATTCTGGTAACCTCAGAAGCACATCCATCTCATAAACCATTTTTAAAAGTAATAGATGAACTAAGTAAGGAACTAAACATAGAAAAAGAAATAAAAATGGAAGATTATGCTTTTTTAGCTGACTATGGAGAGAAAGACGAATTTGGAACGACTTTTTTACCACAATTGTTTTTAGAAACAGATGATGGAAAAATTACACCTATATTAACACAAATGCCTTTTAATCCACAGAAGTTAGAGCCTGACCCGGAAGAAGGTAAAAAACAAGCACTTGAAAAAATTAAAAATATCTTGTCCCAATAAATTACATTAGTGAGCAAAGTGAGCTATATACCTCACGTCCCATATGTACCAACACCAGAAAAAGTAGTAAGAAGGATGTTAGAGATCGCTAATGCAGGACCAGAAGATATTGTTTATGATTTAGGATGTGGAGACGGAAGAATCATAATTACTGCAGCAAAAGATTTCAACGTTAAAAAAGCTGTGGGTATTGAAATAAATGACGAAAGAATAAAAGAAGCTCTAGAAAATATAAAGAGAAACGGAGTGGAAAATAAGGCCATAGTAATAAAGGGTAATTTTTTCGAGATCGATCTTTCAGAGGCTACTATAGTCACTATGTTTCTACTAACTAACGTTAATGAAATGTTAAAACCTAAATTAGAAAAAGAGTTAAAGCCTGGTACTAGAGTAGTATCACATGAATTCGAAATGAGAGGATGGGTACCAAAAGAAGTTATAAAGGTTGAAGACAAAGGTATGACTCATCAAGTTTACTTATATGTTATAGGTGAGCATAAGTGAAGGTTTTAGTAGTCAAAAGTGAAAATGGCCAAGTTTCAAAAAAGGATATTGTAGAAGGTGACTTACCACAAGTATTAAGAAATACAGCTACGTTAGCCCTAAAAGAATGGAATGAGAACTTATCTGATTTCATAATAATGAAAGATATGTATGAAATTCATATTCCTCTGCCTCTTAAACCACAAACCTATGAAATGTTAAAAAATTATATAAAATCTAGAACAAAATCAGAGGCAATAGCTGAGATTCCTATATTTGTGATCAGTTTCGATAATGAGTGGGTTGAGTCAGATTTTAAGGATAAAAAAGTTTATGTTGTTTCTCCTTATATAGATGATAAAAGTGAAAACGAATTATTAGAATACGCAAAACAAGTAACTTCACCAGTACAAGAGACAGAAACAGAAGAAGCTGAAGAAGAAGAATAAAACTACTTTTTACTTATGTTAAAGAAAGTATCGATAGAAGTTGTAGTAAATTGTCCCCAATTAATACCAAACGCTTTTAGTATTTGTTCAAATGTTGATCTTACTGCATCAATATATTTATCCACATCTATCTCACTCAGTTTTGCAAGTTGAACAGGTTTTACACCATCTTTGCTTTTCACTTTAACAAACATTATTATATCTCTAGGTAGAACCATTACACCATAAGATCTTAATTGTAATGCAGCTTTAACATGTTGTGGTGTATTCTTAGTATAACTTTCTAAAGGCTTAGATAACATTACTCTAAATGCCAGCTCATCAAGATTGTAACCCTTATGTCTTAATTTCTCGTATATCTCCTTAATCTTATACTCCAATTGATCTCTTATCTTAGGTATATCATCTGGGGAATTTATAGTAGTGACAAGCTGCTTAACTTCGTTAAACTCTTTTTTAATGAACTCCGGAGTATTTCTCTTCTTGGCTAACATACCTTTAATATCTGTTTTTCCATCAGGATAAACACCTAAATAGTTCTTCTTTAGACCAGAAAATGCTACAAATTTATATATTTTATCTACTTCTAAGTCTAAACCGAATTTACCCTTTACAAATTTTATTATTTCTTCTAATTTCTCTTTAGATGGATTCCATAAAAACATTGAATCAGTATCGCCATATAAAACTTGTAAACCAATTGACCTACAATAGTTTACCGTTGTAGTAATAACATATCTACCTATTGCAGTAACACTTTCAGCAACAGCAGGAGCATATAGTGGGAAATTCTCAGCACCAAATACACCATAAGTTGCGTTTATGAATACTTTCATTGCTCTTTGCACTACATCATAAACCGATCTCTGCTCTTCAGATATATTTTGTGACTTTGCCTTTTTCTTGTAAACTTTAACTCTAAAATCTCTCAACAAACCTGTAATTACAGCCGTTATACCCGGCTTATCTTTACATATATAATGTAAAACTTCACCAGTTTCATCTCTTACATATTCTTTGTTCTTACAATTTTCTACATCAACAGTTTCGTAACTTATGTTCCAATTCCTAATAATTGATGGATACAGTGATGCAAAATCAAGAACAACGACATTAAAGAAAACACCAGCTGGTGGATCAATTACTACAGCACCCTTATACCTCTTCCCTTTTATTATAGCTGCAGTCTTAATCTGACTTGATCTAGTTAGTATTTCTTCTTTTAATGGAATAAGCCAGTTTCTTCTCCTATGTTCCCAATAATATAAGTTTTTAATCCAAGTAGAAACTTCAGTTCTAGTTAATTCCTCTAATCCCATCTTTGATATTCTTGCTAATAATATAATTAATTTCCATACCAAATTATTATTAAATGTAGTTAATTTAAGAGTTATTTCAGCATCTCTTGAATTATATTCTATCAGTTTATCAAGATCTAAGAAACTGATTAATGTATCAAGCTTAACTTTAGACATTCCTAATAGTGCTGTGGCTACTGCATCTAGATTATACTCATTATATTTTCCTTCAAATGCATAATTTCTTATTGCTCTATTAAAGAAAAATTTATATAAATCTATATGAATACCTGCTAAATATTTTCCCTCATCATTTATTATATCAAATGGTATTTCTTCTGGGGTAAAATTAAGCTTTAAAGCCCTATAATAAATATATGGAATATCGAAATCATCACCATTAAATGTCAGTATAATTGGATAATCAAGAATTATATCGAAAAATCTTCTAATTAATTCTCTTTCAGATTTAAATGTTTCTACAATCACATCGTGCTTAGTAATTTGAGAATTTACATCCTCCCTAAGTAGGACTAGAACTCTTTTAGTACCATCATTCCCAGCTAGGGATATGCTTATTATAGGAAATTCTGCTTTCTCTGGATCTGGAATTCGTCCCTTAATAGGAGTATATACTTCTATATCTATTGCTACTCTTTTCACATCAGGAACTTCAGATTCAAAAATAGGAATCCAATCGTTAACGGCTTCTTTAGTCATTTCATCAGAATCAGCAAAAGCTTTTCTTATCTCATCTACTTCTTCTCCTTTAAGTTCTGGTCTTACTTGCTCTAATTTCCCTTTTTTCACTACATAAGGCAAACCTGGTATAAGGCCTAAATCATAGATATAATTGTTAAAATATTTGATATGAGCTTCGTAAGCTTTTGGAACAGAGTTTCTCATCCTTCTTACAGCTAATGGGTCTTTTACAACTATTTTTGTAAGTTTTATCTTATTACCAGAATAAGGGTCTATCTTAATTACTGTTTCCAAATGATCAAAAGAAGGATCTCTTACAACTTTAGGAATTTTATTAACTTTTTCTGGGTCTATATCAGTAAGAAAATAAGGTTTATGGCCTGTATTATCATATAATATGTATATTTTTTTCGTCTCCTTGTCATAGAGTTTGCAAACAGCTTTTGATTTTTTGCCATCATAATCAACTTGAAGTAAGAAATAACTCTTCCCTTCTTCAGCCTCCTTTATCCACTCCTTAGGTTTTCTCCTCTCTTCGTTGATATTAGCGTGCGGGATCTCTTCTTTTCTACTTTCATCCTTATTTTGTTCTTTCTTCAATGTAAAATCAAAAAGTGTAATTTGTCTTGCCATTTCTCACTACAAAATATTATTATTCTGAAATACGATATAAACTTAAATGCCATTTAATGAGGGCCCGTAGCTTAGCCAGGACAAAGCACGGGTCTCCGGAACCCGAGATCCCGGGTTCAAATCCCGGCGGGCCCGTCATAAACAGTTAAAATTGATAATTACCACATTTAATAGCATTAAAAGAACAATTTATGATTATAATTATATAGCATTTCTAGTAAACTGTTTTAAAAAATCTCTAGTTTCAATAGCTACATTTAACCAGTCAGAGTGTTTTTCTATAAACGCTCTTACTTTCTCATCTTCATGCTCCATAACATATTCTTTTTCAGGCATACTAAGTACTTCATTAGCTACTTTTGCTAAAGATAAATAATCATATTCTTTTACCATTTTCACTGGCTTTAATCCTCCATAAACAAACCTAATAGCTGGTATATCGTAGGCTACTACAGAAGTACCTAGGGCTAAAGTGTCTAAAACTACTAGTGAATACCCATCTTGGTGAGACGGATATATTAAAACTTTTGCCTTGCTAACCGTATCATATACTTCCTCGATTGGCTTATAACCACGATATTCAATATTCTTAGATTGAAGATTTTTTTTGTATTTTTCTGAAAATAATTTCCCAAAAACAATTATTTTGGTTGAAAGCCTCTCAGCAATTTTTGGTAATTCCATAAGACCTTTTTGAGGTACTAATCTAGCGAAGAAAACTGCATAATCACCTTTATCTTTTATTCTTCTATATTTAAAAATTAACTCTTTATCAAAAGCATTTCCAATTTCGTAAACTTTCACTGCCACATGATACTTTTTTGCTATTTCATCAAGTTTCGAATAGTAAATTGACGCATATGATACCGCGGCTATACCTCTTAATATTCCATCTTCCATGGGAATTTCATATGCTCTTTTATCAAACTTATAAAAAATAGACATTAAAGCATCATAAATAAAACCTTGAAGACCGAGAATCTTTCTATAGCCTCTACCAAAAGATGAATATCTAAAAGGTTCATCATGTAATAACTTAACCACTGGGACATTTAATTTCTTCCCTAAATAGTACGATAATCTTAAAGTGATAGTATCTTCATGCATATCATATATTATATCGGGCTTTATCCTATCTAGATCCCTTAATAAAACCTTGTCAGCTCCTATATCATTCCATCTAAATATAACTGTATGGGATTCTATAAAATAATTAGTAGTTCTTATTTTGCTTTTATATTTTTGAATATAATCATACACGAAAGGATATATTTGAACTCCAGCTTTTTCTAAGTCTTTTAAAATTTCAATTTTATTATCTACAAGAAAATATGGAACATATAATGTGACTTCTTCACCTAATTTAGAAAGACCTTTAAGAACATTTATAATGTGCGAAGAAACACCTGAAGGATTAAAAACATTCCCTATAGCAAAAATTTTCATACCAAAAAATTTAGCTTGCTTTACCTTTTAATTCTTCTACTCTTTTTACAATCTCATCTAATAAATCCTTTGCTTCTCCAGGATCTATAATAGCCGCTGAGGCAGCAGCCACTTGTAAGCCACATGCTTCTCCCAATGCCTTCTTTGACGGGACATAAACATATGGTATTTTCTTTTCCTCGCATAATAGTGGTAAGTGAGCTACTATTTCTTCGGGCTGCACGTCTGTTGCAATTACAACCAGCTTGGCTTGGCCTCTTTCTACAGCTTTTGTTGTCTCATTAGTTCCTTTCTTTATCTTTCCAGATTCCTTTGCTTTTCTTACAGCATCTAATACCTTATTAGCCAAATCCTCTGGTACATCGAATTTAACATATGAGGGTTTAGACATGCGTTCATCCTCCTCTTATTTCGTCACGCAAAAAAGAATTAACTTATTAGGTTAATAAAGTTACTCATGTGAGAATATTACGGTAACCTTATTATCGATCTTATTATCGACCCTAACGAACCCAAATCTTATGAACTGTACTATTTCATTGATTTTTAGATTCCCAATTTCTTTTTCTCCATAACCGGATATAGGTGGCTTCTCTTCATTCGGATCTGGTATAATTACCTCAACGTTAGAAGCTTCATCTTTTTTTACCCATTGTATGATTTTTGCATTTAATTTCTTCGCGTCTTCCAAAGTTTTGCTATGAAATATTAATTTATTTCCAGAAATTGTGACATTGCAAAGTTCCATTAACCTTACTACCGCACCTTCTTCTGCATCCTTCGCGTCAAGAAGAATCTTATCTCCAGGATTTACTAGAATTTCTCTATATTCTGAAGGTTTACTAGGGTTATATGGTATTTTTGCCCTAATTGGTTCTGATAACTCAATAATAAACTCCTTAGGCTGTTGAACGAACATAAGTCTCTTAGCTATTGGATCCAACTTCTTTCTATTAAGTGCAGCTAAATTGTCAAAACTTATAGTTGCATCACTAACCTTTAAACCTACTGTAATTATAGTTTCTATTATTGTTTCTGGTAGAATTCCTCTTCTCCTCAATCCAGCCAACGTAGGTAATCTGGGATCATCAATGCTTACGCCTTTCTCTAATACTGTTCTAATCTTTGATTTACTCATCATAAATCCTTCTAATCTAAGCCTACCAAATTCTTCAACATAAGGATATTTCCAGCCCATGTAGTTGTATATCCATTTCTGTTTTTCTGCATTTACTTCATGTTCTTTACCTCTGAAAATGTGAGTTATACCTAAGTCATGATCGTCTAAGGCACTTGCGAAATTATAAGTAGGCCAAATCCAATATTTATCTCCAGTGATAGGATGAGGGTTTTTCTTAACATCTATTATTCGAAGTAAAACCCAATCTCTTTGCGATGGATCAGGTAAAGAGAGATCAGTTTTTATCCTTACTACAGCTTCTCCTTCTTTAAACTCTCCATTAAGCATCTTCTCAAATAAGTAAAGATTATCCTCCGCTGATTTTAACCTATTTGGACAAGGTTTACTAGCATCTCTCATTTTTTTGAACTCTTCCTCTGAGCAAGTATCAACATATGCAAAACCTTTACTTATAAGCTCTTTAGCCATACTGTAATAGAATTCTAGTCTTTCTGACGCTTTAACTTCCTTATCCCACTTTATACCTAACCATTTAAGATCTTTCCTAATCCAATCGTACGCCTCTTTTATTGGCTTTTTAACCTTTGGATCAGTATCGTCAAACCTTAGGATAAACTCACCTTTATACATTTCAGCATATTTATAAGATATAATAGCCGCTCTAGCATTGCCTAAGTGAATTGGACCATCTGGGTTTGGCGCAAATCTTGTAACAAATTTCCCTTCAACTTTAATTGGAGGAAGAGTCTTCTTTTCTGGTTCTTCCTTTTTTTTCTCTTCGAGTAAATCTGGATATTTTTCTTTAAGTTCTCTCTCTTGGTCTTGAATACTCATTGAATTTACTTTTTCTACTATTTTCTTTGCTATCTCAGATATTTCCTTAGCTCTAGATCTTAAATCAGGACGCTCAACAAAAATTTTACTTACAACAGCTTTATCTTGCGCTTTACCACCGTGTTTATAAGCATTTTGTAGCGCGTATTTATATATTAATTCCTCAATTTCTTCCATCTAACTCACCTTTTAATATCTTATCTACGATTTCAACTACTCCTTTTCCACTATTATTTAAAGTAACATAGTTAGCTACCTTTTTAACTTCTTCATCACTATTACCTACAGCAACTTTTATGCCAACTTCTTCAAAAAACTCTATATCAGTACTTGAGTCTCCAATTCCTAAAACTTCTGATTTATTGATATTATGGAGTTCTATTAGTTTTCTTACGCCTATTCCTTTACCAGTTTGAGATTTCGAAATATGAATAGCATATCCACTACTCTTAATATAAAGACCCATATTTTTAGCCCATTCTATCATTTTATCGGAAAGAGTTGGAGGTGTAAAAGATAAATCACAGCACTTAAACTCATTTTGCCAACTCGAAATAACATTAAATATTTTACTAAATTTTTCTGCTAATGATTTATCAATAGGTTCGCATACTCTTACAAGCTCGTTATAGTATACTATACAACCATTTTCAGCGACCAAACCCCCATGAAAATAAAAATATGTGTAGAGACCTCTTAGTACTGGATAAGAATTACCGCTTACCAAACCTACCTTTATACCATTTTTCTCTAATCTTCTTAATGATTCTATTGCAGAGAGTTCTATCTCATATGAATTTCTATCAACTGTTAACGTACCATCTACGTCTACTAAAACTAACCTTATCAACTAAGTAAGTCCCTCGCTTTTTTTGAATACATGCCTTCAACATAAATTCTTCTGATATAAATAACTGAAGGAATTACGTTAAGTAGAGTACTTGAATACTCCTTTAGGTCCTTTTCTTTGTTCTTAGTCTTTATTTTTATTTTAGATTTATCTATGATTTTAATTGCTTCCTCAAACGGATATATAGCTGTTTCTGGAATTCCGTACCTAGTAAGTTTTAGCACATTTTCCTCTATTCTAGATTCAATATTTTGAAAAGAAATTTCTTCATAAACTACTTTAGGACCATTCCTATCTAAGAAATTTTTTATCTTAACTTTTATGCTGTCTGGTACAGATGGGTCAAATAGGCTTTCATATAATTTTGAAAATAACCATTCATCGTCCCAATATGCAAAGTAATTTGTAGTCACGCTATCTTTAAGAAAAGATTCATCGAAAATCCCGGGACAGCAGAATTCTGATAATTGAGAGAAAATATTTCTTAATTGAATTTCGTACCCTAAAATAGTTTTATGATAATAAACTGACTGGTACATATGCAATCTGGATATATAAAAATTTTCTAAGGAAGTTAATCCCTTATCAAGAATTATTATTGTTTTATTCTCTCCGTAATTAATAGTATCAATAAGTCTATCTAAATCTAAGTTACCTAATTGCACACCAGTATGTTTTGAATCTCTTATCAGATAATCCATCCTATCTACATCTACATCACTATCTATTATAGCTGAAAGAAAAGATTGACCATGATATATATCTAGTATTTTCTTCGAAGAAATAGAATATTCTTCAAATATCTCATTTATTTCTTGACTTTTTGTAATTATTAAATCTCTTAAATATTTATTACTAATATTCTTGCTAAGAAATAAAGGCTCAATAGAATGACTAAAGGGAAATTGACCCAAATCATTTAATAAAGCTGCAAGCCTAAGATACTGGATCTCTTCTTGGTTTATTATTCCTTCATTATAAAGTCTCAAGCCTAGTCTATTTGCTAAATGTAGTGCTCCAATAGAATGGCTAAACCGAGTATGCATAGCGCCTGGGTACACAATATAAGCTAAACTAGTTTGTTTAACTCGTCTTAATCTTTGGAAAATAGGTGTATCAACTAATTTTGTCTCTATATCATTAAGTGTTATATAACCATGAATCTCATCGAATATTTTTTTCATAATTAAAAGGGTGTAGTATTATTATTAAAAATTTGGTGAAGCCCATCTCGGCTTAGAAGGGCTGCGGGTCCTCGCGGATCCCACGGCCCTTCTAACGTGGGCGGCTTAACTTCCGGGTTCGAGACGAGTCCGGGTGTTACCCGCCCACTATGGCCGAGTGGGCAATTAATAAGTAGTTTAACTTCCTTAAAAAACTATCTTACATAATACTTACTTTTTCTCATTTAGTGATTTTGCGTAAATTCCCCAGATATATAATGGAGAACCGTCATTTGGACATGTACCATCAATCTTTAGCACAAAATCTCCTTCCCTAAATTGCCTTTCTACAGAATAAGAGCATTTTAAGCACTTTAGAACAGTGATAATTGTTTTATTCTGTTGAGTCTGATTAACTTGACTCACTGTGCAACACCTACTGTGTTACCTACACCCACTAAGATTACAGTATCACCTGGCTGAGTTCTCATCCTGATTAATTGTTTAACCATTTCGACTACTTTATCTGCAGCTTCATAAACTTCTTTTGGCATCTCAGTTATAGCCTCCTCCATACTCATTTTAACTATTAAAGCATCAATTGGAATATTGTATTTCACAGCAACCCTTTCAATAGCTATTTTTTCTGGTCCAGGATCACCCATTGCTACACCAGTTCCCTCTGCTATACTTCCAGTTTGCTCTCCTTCAAGCTTTGCAGCAGCATCAACAGTTATAATTCTGCTAACTTTTCCACCTAACTTATTAACAACATTTTCCACAGCCTCGCCTGGGGTTCCCACTGTTGCCATAGGCCCTTCAGCCTTTAATACTATTAATCTTCTCCCTTCAAATTCTGTTTCTCCTGCTATCATTTCTCTACTTGGTGACCATTTCTCAGATATATTAACTAAAAATCTTGAAGCTACTAGAGGTCCTAAGGAATCTCCGACCGGTATACCTTTTAGAAATACATCTTGTGCTTTTTCGTAAGCCTCAGCCATTTTAACAAGCATTGGTACAATAGACTGTAATTGTACCAATATAAAATAGCTTTGAAGTTTTTTCCCTAATATTAGATAATGTCTAATTACTTTATATATCATATTTAATGCGTTAACTATTTCAGCTGAAACTTCTATTTTGCTTCTAGTTACTGGATCCAAATTTGGCAAAGAAAGCATTATTAATTGTTTTATTTTATCTTCACTGGTTCTTATTAGAAGTCTCATTCTGCTTATTATATCAGTTGGTTCGACATTTACTGGGTCTATTGTAAACCATTCAGCAAATTTTTCTGTTAACTCATCTGCATTTACCGCACCATTCTTTTTAAGTAGCTCAACAGTTTTCTTTTTAGCATTTTTACTGAAATTCTCTAATTTCAAAAGCCCATTTTCTATATCCCTTGCAACAAAATAAATATACATCTTCTGTTGAAATCCAGGCAATGATAGTAGTATTATAATCAAGAAGAATACAAAGTAGCCTATTATAGTATAGGTAGCATTAATTTGACTTGAGCTACTTTGTGCATATGCTAATAGATCTAACATGCTTCTCATTGATTAATATTATATGCCACCTAATTAAACTTTATTAAAAATTAATGGATGGCTTAAATGTTGTTCATAGTGCTATTATTAAGCTATTTATAAATGGTTATGTTTCTACAGAAAGTAATAACATTAAATAAGATGTTTCCATGAGTTTAGATTAGATCATTTGCAACAAAATGTTAATCTTGTTAAGTTATAATTTCAGCACCATCTCTAGTAACTAGTACCGTGTGCTCAAACTGAGAAACTAATCCTTTTCTTACTTCTATTAAAATTGGATACGCCCTTAATGCACCCCTTCTTACTAAAGTTTTTAACATTTGTCTTATGTAATTAGGTTCTCCTAGATCTCTTAACCATCTTTCATTGAATGGTAGCATATTTGCTTTTTTATATATTTGAGCTAGGAATCTTTTTTCTTCATCAGTAAGTCCTTTAGCATTTAATGTTTTAATTGAATAAATAGTAATATCTTTACCTTCAATAACCTCTCCTTCCCCATTTGTTGCAAATGGTTCTATAGCATATGTATTACCTTCAATAATTCTTCCAAGGCCTCTTTCATAAATGTTTGGTACAAACACTCCAGCATGAAGTTCATATCGTCTTATCAAATGGCCTCCTAAATTCCTTATAGGTTTGAAACCATGGATCTTTATTATTTTTTCTATGTTTTTTCCAATCTCTCCTAAATCAGTACCGGGTTTAAAGTTAGCTATAGCAGCGTTGAGTGCATCTTTTGCTGCTTCAGCAAGTTTTTGGTATTTATCGTCTAATACTACTGTAACTGCCGTATCGGTAATATAACCATCAATATGAGCACCTATATCTAATTTTACTACCGCACCTTCTGGAATAGTTTTTTCATCATCTATTAATGGGCTATAATGAGCTGCTTCAGAATTTATAGACAGATTGCAAGGAAACGCTGGTTTAGCTCCCTCTTCTATTATTATCTTTTCTACTGTTTCACAAATATCATAAACTTTAGCTCCAGGTTTTATCAGCTTAGCACCATAATCCCTAGCCTTTGCAGCTATCTTGCCTGCTTTTCTTAATAATTCTAAATCTGATTCTTCCACACTGTAACAAAGGAATAGAAACTTTAATTTTTTCCTTTAAAATAACTTTGTATATGCCACAATTAAGATGGCTAGGTCACGCAGCAGTTGAATTAAATCTAGGCGGTAAGCATATTGTAATAGACCCAATGATAAAAGATAATCCAGTATCACCAGTAAAATTAAATTATTTTGAAAATAATTTAAACTTAATAATAGTAACTCATGACCATTATGACCATTTAGGAGATACTGTTGAATTAATGAAAATAAATCCTAAGGCTTATCTATTTGCAACTTACGATTTAGAAAATTATCTTGCTACTCAATTTAATATACCTTGGGAAAGAATGATCCCGGCAAATGTAGGAGGTTACATAGATTTTGATGGCATAAAGTTAGCATTAACTAAGGCTGTTCACTCGAGCGAACATAGTGATCCTACTGGGGCTATTGTAAGCGGAGAAGGAGTTACAATTTATCATGCTGGAGATACTGGATTATTCGAGGATATGAAACTTATTGGAGAGATCTTTAAACCAGATTACGTTCTTTTACCAATAGGAGGGCGCTTTACTATGGATCCTTATCAAGCTGCGATTGCTGTCGAAATGCTTAAACCAAAGAAGTACGCTATTCCTATTCATTATAATACATGGGATCTAATAAAAGTAGATCCTAATGATTTTGTAAAAGAAGTTTCAAAAAGAGGATATAAAGCTTTAGTACTTCAGCCAGGGCAGAGTGTGGAGTTATAGATGTTAAGTGAAAACGAAATTAAAATTCTAGAGTATTTAAGTAAGAAAAGGGAAGCTTCAGCTGAGGATATAAGCAAACAACTTAACATACCCATAGAAAGCGTTTTCAGTATTTCACAGTTACTAAAAGAAAAAGGATACATAGAAGTTGAGGAAAAAAAAGTTATAAAATATGAGCTTACTGATGAAGGAAAAAGAAGATTAAAGGAGGGTTTTCCAGAGGAAAAACTAGTTAAATTATTAGATGGAAAAGAGAAAAAAATACATGAATTAAAGGATAAACTAGGAAGAGATTTTGAAATTTCTATTGGATGGGCTAAAAGAAAAGGGCTTGTAAAAATAGATGGAGACACAGTCATACCACTTGTTAAAGACTATGAGGCAAAGGAAGAAAAAGAAGCATTAATAAATCCAGAAAAAGCAAACAAAGATATTTTGCAGCAATTATTAAATAGAAAACTACTCATAAAAAAAGAGGAAAAAATATTGAATATAAGACTTATAAGAGAACCCTTAGAAATCAAACCGGCATTAATATTTTTAACTCCAGAGCTTTTAGCTAGCGGGGAATGGAAAAAATATGCTTTAAGGGAATATAACGTAGAAGCTTATCCTCCTTTTTACCCTATAGGGAAAAAACATTTCTTTAAAGAATTCCTAGAGAGATTAAGAGATTTAATGAGAGACTTAGGATTTAAAGAAGTATACAGTGATTATGTAGAGATAGAATTTTATAACTTTGATCTTCTATTTCAAGCTCAAGACCACCCTGCTAGAGAAATTCATGATAGTTTTGCAATAAGTGGTAAAGGTAAATTAACCGACGAGAAATTAATACAGAGAGTTAAACAAATCCATGAGAGAGGATGGAAGTATAATTGGGATGTCAATATTTCAATGAGACTTATGTTAAGAAGTCAAACTACAGCAACTACTGCAAGAGTTTTAGCATCAAGACCTAAACCACCAATAAGAGTTTTCACGATAGGTAAAGTCTTCAGACCAGATTCGATAGATGCTACACACTTAATTGAATTTCATCAACTAGATGGTTTAGTAATAGAAGATAATTTCACTTTTAGAGATTTATTAGGTACTCTTAAGGAAATATTCAACGGTATCGGAATTAAAGAAATAAGATTTAAACCAGCCTATTTTCCATTCACTGAACCAAGCGTGGAAGTTTACGGAAAAATAGAGGGATTAGGATGGGTTGAGATGGCTGGGGCAGGTTTGTTAAGACCAGAAATCCTAGAAGCAGTTGAAATTAGCTCATCTGCTGGTGCATGGGGATTAGGAATAGATAGATTAGCTATGTTACTTCTTGGTCTTAAAGATATAAGATTATTATACGCTACAGATATTGAATACCTAAGAAATAGAAAGGTTGAGATAAATGCCGACAATTAATATATACAAGTGGCGTCTATTAAATGAGTTAAAAATTAGTGAAACCCAATTAGAGGATTTATTATTTAATCTAAAGTCTGAAATGAAACCAATAGACCAAGATCATATAGAGATAGAAATAAACAATGATAGACCAGATTTACTATTTGTTTATGGAATTATTAGATCAATAAAGGGGCTTCTTAAGAAAGAGTTAGGAGAACCAAGATATAGCGTCAAAGATACTGATTACGTATTTGAGATTAAAGAAGTACCAAGTAGGCCTTATGCTCTAGCAGCTGTTGTTGAAGATATTAAGTTTGATGATGAGTTATTAAAGGAACTTATTCAATTTCAAGAGAAACTTCATATAACTGTTGGGAGAAAAAGGAAAAAAATTGCTATAGGATTACATGATTTAAAGAAAATAGATTCTAAACATATTATCTACACAACTGTTAATTTAGATTATAAATTCATTCCATTAAACTCAGATAAAGAAATGAGCGTAAGAGAGATCCTTGAATCAACACCTCAGGGAAAAGAATATGGAAATATTTCACTTTTAGATGGAAAGATGCCAGCAATAATGCAAGATGATGGGCAAATTTTAAGTTTACCACCAGTTATAAATTCAGAAAAAACTAGGATTAACAGTAAAACGCAAAGCCTTTTCATAGATGTTACTGGAACTTCACTTGATACAGTTATATTCACACTAGATGTTATAGTTACTAATCTTGCGGAAATGGGCGGAAAAATTGGTAGAATAAAAGTAATTTCACCATATGTGGATAACTCTCCATTGCTTCAACATAAATCTATAAAGATTACAGCAGAATATATAAATAAAATTCTTGGAACAAATCTGAATAAGAATGAAATAATAGAATATTTAAAAATGGCTCGGTTTGATGTTAACGATCTAGGAAAAGAAATAGAAGTTATAATTCCCCCGTATAGAAATGATATCTTGTCTCAAATAGATATTACAGAAGAAGTTGCAATTACATATGGATACAACAATTTGTCACCAACACCATATAAAATAGAAAAAATAGGTTCCTTGTCTGATAGAACTAAGTTAATACGAGTATTAAGGGACTTAAGCGTTGGAGGAGGATTTACAGAGATATTTACATTTACTTTGATTAGTGAATCCCTTCTTCTTGGAGATTTTGTTAAAATACTTAACCCAATTACAGTTGACTATAATTCAGTAAGAAACTCACTTTTACCAAGTATATTAATATTCTTAAGCAAAAATCAACACGCTAGAATGCCTATTAGAGTCTTCGAAATAGGAGACGTTGTAATTAGAAACGAGAACACTGAAACTGGCTATTCAAATAAATTAAATGCCGCATACGCCATTATGAATAGTAGAGTGAGTTTTGAGGAACTGCAAGCTCCGCTTCATGAAATCCTAAATAGTCTTGGAATAAATCCTATATATAAAAGAGATACTAATCCCCTCTTTATAGAGGGAAGGACTGCGTCTATTTATGCAAATAACAAAAAGATAGGAATTATTGGTGAAATTAACCCAAATATACTGGAAAAAATAGATATTGAATACCCAATTGTTATGAGTGAAATTTATTTAGATGAAATAAAAGACATACTTTAATGTTCGCTTATCTTTCAAATGGAATTAGAATTTTTTATGAAGATAGAGGAAAATATGAAAATAAAACTATTATTCTAATTCATCATCTTGCAGGAAGCATTAACAGTTGGAAGTATATTACGCCAATATTATCCGAAAAATTTAGGGTCCTTGTATACGATTTAAGAGGACATGGTAGATCCTCAATTCCTCCAGGTCCATACAAAATAGAAGAACATTCAGAAGATTTAAAGGAGCTAATAGAAGAACTTGGAATAGAAGATCCAATAATTGTTGGACATTCTATAGGTTCTCTAATAGCAATAGATTACGCTTTAAATAATTATGTTAAGAAACTTATTTTAATAGGAGCTTTATATAAAGCACCTAACCCTGAACCTTATCAGAAATATGTTTCAATAGCCATGAATTTAGGAATGGTAGCATTAGCAGAATATCGTAGAAGTCAGGGAGAACTCTCAAACTCTTTAATAAATAATCCGACTTTATGGAAAGACTTTATTAATATTTATAATGAAAACACACCTTTAGGCTATAAATATGCTGTAGAAGGTTTACTTTCAGCAAAAGATTACTTAAAGGAATTACAAAAAATAGATAGTAATGTATTGCTAATTTATGGCGATGAAGATAAATTATCTGCAAACGTTACTGTTTTCCAGCAGAACATACGCAACTTGACTGTACAAACATTTAAGGGTTACGGACACTTCTTAAATCTAGAGGAACCAAAAGGTTTAATAGAAGCTATAGTTAACTTTGTATAATTGTTCCACCTAGTTTAACCCCTATTTCTTTTAATTCCTCTAATGCTTTTTGAATTCTTTCTTTTATTTCTGCTTCATTTTCTGAACTGCCGGCTATTTGAATTTCAAGAATTGGCTTTGATAGTTCTTGTCCCTTAGGATGAGTTTTTATATATAAATCATATTTCTTAACAAGCTGTTTCACATATGGAGCAATAGTCGACTCCATTACACCTTCTAAAAGAAAACTCGTTTCTAGATACTTAACACTAGGTCTATCTTTCAAATATTTTTTAATGAAATTCTCCAGCACATCTTCCATTTCTTTAGGTACTCCAGGTGTAGCTAAAATAGTTATACCTTGATAGACAATAAGTATTCCTGGAGCTACACCAGCATTATTTTCTACTGGGATTGAACCTTTAGGCATTATTGCCATTTTCTTTCTTTCTTCAGTTATTTCTATGTTAAGTTTGGAATATTTTTCTAATAACATTTTGTAAGCAATTTCATTTAATTCTAACTCTATATTTAATGCCTTAGCTAAACCTTCATTAGTTTTATCATCATAAGTGGGACCTAAACCACCAGTAGATATAATAATTCTGGGTCTTCTATTAATAGCTTCTCTGAAAGCGGAAACTATTTCCTCAATTTCATCTCTAACTACCGTTATTCTTCTTACGGTATATCCTAATGACGTTAATCTCCTTGCTATGTGAGAAGCATTAGTATTAATTGTTCTTCCAGTAAGAATCTCATTTCCAATGTTTATTATCTCAGCGTACCAAATCTCCACAATAATAGATAAAAACTTTTAAGTATATATAGGGTTGTGAAAGCATGTTCGAAAGATTTCTTTCAAAAGACGTATCAAATTTAAGGTCGTCAGAAATTAGAGATTTATTAAAACTGACTGAAGGAAAAAAAGTTATTAGTTTAGCTGGCGGTTTACCAGATCCTACTACTTTTCCCGTTGAAGAGATTAGAAAAATAACTGACGATGTACTCAGAGAAAAATCTGATAGAGCCCTACAATATTCAACAACGTCTGGGATAACTGAGTTCAAAAAAGAGCTTGTTAACCTATCAAGATACAGAGGAATAAGCGGTATAAATGAAAATAATACATTCGTAACTGTAGGAAGCCAAGAAGCCTTATTTATGATATTTAATCTCCTAGTAGATCCAGGAGATACTGTAATCGTGGAAATGCCCACATATCTTGCTGCACTTAATATTCTTAGAGCAAGAAAACCCAATTTCATTGGCGTCCATCTTACACAAAATGGTCCAGACCTTGATGAATTAGAGAGAAAAGTAAAAGAGAGCATAAGTAATGGCAAAAAACCGAAGCTAATGTATGTTATACCTACAGCTCAAAACCCTGGAGGAACAACAATGAGTTTAGATGATAGGAAAAGACTTCTTGAAATAGCTCAAAAATACGACTTTTTACTTATAGAAGATGATGCTTATGGCTTTTTAGTTTTTGACGGAGAAGCACCACCACCACTTATAAGTTTAGATAAAGAAGGAAGAGTAATATATACATCTACATTCAGTAAAATTTTAGCTCCAGGTTTAAGATTAGGATGGGTTATAGCACAAGAAGAGTTTATTAGAGAAATGGAGTTATACAAGCAGAATATAGATTTGCATACTCCTACACTTACTCAAATGATAGCAATGGAGGCAATAAAGAGAGGAGTTATACAAAATCAGTTACCATTGATTAGAAGAGTATATAGAGAAAAAAGAGATGTAATGCTAGCAGCAATAGAGAAATACTTCCCGAAAGAAGCTACGTGGAGCAGACCAGTTGGAGGAATGTTTGTTTTTGCCTGGTTACCAGAAAAAATAGATACAGTAAAGATGTTAGAGGAAAGCATGAGAAGAGGAGTAGCCTATGTTCCTGGATCTAGTTTCTACCATGATTATTCTGGGAGAAATACTATGAGATTAAACTTCAGCTATCCTACTAAGCAAGAACTAGAAGAAGGTATTAAAATCCTAGGAAATACTATATTAGATTTTCTTAAATAATTTTTCGATATTAATTATAATCCCGGGTTTTGACGTAGGAATTGAAGAGAATAGATCGTCAGATACCCCAATAAGCTCATTAAATAATTTATCACTAATTTCACTTTCTATATATTCGAAAACTCCATTAGTTTTTGTAGGTTCTATTAATTTTATGTTGTTAGGACTTAAAGCAGGCCAAGTATTCATGAACTTAGGCATTATAACTACAGCGTCAATAGGTAAAGATCTTAATACAGCTCTTGGCCAACTCCTCATAGTTGTAATTAATATCACTTCCCATTTTGTGTTGTCGATTTCTTTGACTTCTTCAACCCCATAAATCTTTACTTTATAAGCATCGTCCCTAAACATACTAATTTTATTTGCATAACCTACAAGCATCTGTGCAGAAATTAACCCCGTTAATCCATCACCTATAATGAGAACATTTTCGCCTCTCGCTATTTTCCTTAACTGTAATCCAATACTAACAAAAGGGTATAAAATGAATTTTTCTATATAATCTGACGGAAGAGGCACTATTGAATCATCTGGAATGACGGCTTTCTCAACTAATATACCATCTATTTCTGTCCCAATTCCACCGTATTTTTTTGAATAAGGTAAAACAATAGCATGTTTTCCTTCTAATTGAGTATCAACATCCAAACCCACGGCATCAATTTTTACAATCCCAGTGCTTCCTAATATTGTTCCAGGATGTATCCAAAGTAACCCAGTATAAATTGAGTTTTCTATTCCAGATATTAATACCTTTATGGGAGATACTAGTAAGAAATCATTTTTAATAGGCTTTTCAACGATATCTTTCATTGTAATACCTAAATCAAATACTATTGCATTCATTCAATACTAATTATGGTAAGCTATTATTAAATTTAAGGAAAAAGGAATAGATATGAGAATTATACATAATCTTAGTAAGGATGCTAGAGAGAGAATAATAAGTCTTTTACTAGAAAAGAGAAGTAAAAAAGAGTTGGCAGAAGAGTTAGGCATATCGCCCTCTGCTATAACCAAATTTTTAAATGGATTAACGCATCCAAGTGATGAAACTATAGAGAGAGCAATAGAAATAGCTGATGAGGAGGAAAAAGAAAGAATATACGAGATAATAATCGAAGATATAGTGGAAAGTCTTGAGGAATTCATAAAAAATAATTATTTTAATAGTGAAAAAATTAAAAACATCATAATTAGATCTTTTTAGGCTCGTATAAAGGACATGTTATGCATAATTCCGGGAACTTTGCTACTACAACTTTTTTGGAACCATTTTCAGTAACAAATATGGCATCTTGTGGAATACCTAATTTTTCGGGCTCGCTTATACTCCAAGCAGAGCATGAGTCATTATTTACGTATCTACAAGTCTTTGATTTCCATATACCTTGTGATTTTGCTATATTTAACCAGCTTGTTATTGTATGTAGTTTATCTAGTTCTGATTTTATTTTTTCAAACTCTATATTATTATTATCATTAATTTGTTTAATTTTATCCTCTAATTGCTTTATTTCATTTTCTAAATCTGAAGCCGATATAAGGACAATATTAGGTTTAAGCGTCTCTTCTGTTGTGCTCATGTTATTATGATTAATTTTAATACTTTTTTAAGGAGGAGTGCTAATAAAAACGGTATGGTTAAAGAGATTTACAAAGAGCGCGTCAAAGTACTTACCGATCTTTGGAGCAAAATATTACAAGATGAAAATCTAGCTAGGGGAGATGTTATCGAGCTACTTAAAGAGTCTTATGAGGAAAAAGGTATAAAACCTATAAGAGGTTTTAAGGCAGAAGATCTATATGAGAAAGAATTAATTAGCCTATATGTCGTAGGAAAGGACGGATTAGGACTATTTGATGATTATAGAGACGTTTTTAATAGACTCTTTAGTTTTGAAATAAACTATGATGATGCCCTAAAACTTATACTAGAAAATAAACCTTTAGACGCTTATGAAAAACTTGATAGAGATAAAGGTAATGTTGCAAAATCTCTAAGGCTAGCATTTATTGAAACCGTGTTTTCGTTTAAGCCAGAGGAAATCTTGTTTAATGCAATAAGGAATCTAAATAACACAGCTTTAGATGACTTAAAACATACTGCAGTTAGCTTCTCAAGATTTTATACAGCGTTTAAGATAGCTGAAGGAATTGCAGAAAAAAGTATAAGAGATAAAATGTCGTTAGAAGTTATGAAAAAAGTAATAGCTATAAATATTGGAATAAAATATCCTTTACCAAGGCAAGAATATATTAGTTTGATAGCTTCAGAAGTATTTAACATTAATCAAAAAATTCTAAAAAGAATATTTTCTTAGGGAATTATTTTTAAACCTAAACTTGTATTATAATTATTGATGCAGAATCTATCATCTACTCAGAGGGAAATACTTCTAGCATTAGTAGACCTATATAACAGGTATAAAAGAATGATAAAAAGCAAAGAAGTTGCTGACGTTATTGGAAAGGATGAGGGAACAGTTAGAAACATAATTCTTAGCCTTAAAGTCTTAGGCTTAATAGAATCTAAACCGGGTCCTAATGGTGGTTATGTTCCTACCTTAAAAGCCTACGAGTCTATTAAAAATCCAATTATTACACCGGTATTTGATCAAATAAGTTTATATAAGGATGGGCTAGAAACAGATATAAAAATTAGTAATATTGAACTTCTTGATATTACAAATCCTTCTGGTAATAAAGTACTTTTAAGAGTAAATGGTGATTTGAGAAAATTAAAAGTAGGAGATTCTATAAAGATTGGTCCTATTCCCTACACTAGACTCGTAATAGAAGGAGTTGTTATACATATTGACGATACAAGAAAAGAGTTAATCGCAGATGTAACCAGAATGATTAGTATACCCAAAGTTCAGATAAAAAGTTTGATCTCAAAGAAATTAGTAGCCCTAAAACCTGATATGACTTTAAAAGAAGCGTCCCAAATATTCTACAAGGAAGGAATCAGAGGAGCACCGGTACTTGATAATGAAGGAAAAACATTAGGAATCTTGACTACTGCTGATATAATTAAGGCTTTCTTTGAAGGGAAATATGATGCAAAGGTGAGTGAATATATGAAAAGTAATGTTATTAGTATAAGAGATGAAGATGATATTTTAACTGCAATAAAGAAAATGTTAATATATAATGTAGGTAGACTGCTAGTATATAATCAAGATCAAAAAGTTATAGGAATAGTTACAAGAACAGATATACTTAAGACAATAGCGGGTTTAGAGGAGTTGATAACTCCTTGAGAAAAGAGAAAATTGGAATTCTTCTACAAGATAATACAATTATTTATATTGAAAATGTATCTAAAAATGAAAATAGATTTGAAATTAACACAGAAGAATTTTATAAATATTTACCAAAAATTAAAGCTATTATACATACTCACAAAGAGTCTTGCGAGCCTAGCATCATTGATATAATAGGCATGATTTACTGGAATTTTCCATGGATTATAGCTAGTAACAATTGTGTAAAATCCTATAGAATTTTAGATTTCAGTATATTTGAGATCGATATTAATTCCCTTATTCCTCAAGAATTCAATAACCTTATCATGCAACTTTCTCAGTAAATCTCTCTTTTCTTCAGCTAACACAACATCAGAGTGCTCTTTCAAGATAATATTATGAGCAAATGGACTAGGAATTCTGTTAGGACCTATGACCTTTACATCTATCTCTCTTTCTCTCACTTTTTTAACTATCTCTATGGCTTTTTCTATATCCATATAGTCTTCCAATATTTCTCTTATTGTTTCTTTCAATACTGGAAATCCTTCATATTCTTTGACTACATTTAATAGAATCTCTGAATTAAGTTGTCTTCTATCAATACTAGTTTCCTTTCCCTTATAACGTCTTAGGAGCATAAAGGATCTTTCGGCACAATGCCTGAATCTTTTCTTTATCATTTCTGTTCTTAATATAACCTTAGATAGTATCTCATACAGTTCATTAGGGTCTAACTTATATAATACATCCTTAATATCATAATCTATAATTTTAGGTATAGTTATAATAAAACCATTATCAGTAATAGATACTCTCACATCCAAATTTAATTCTTCACTAACTACGAAAGCTACTGCCCTAGATAATGCATCAAGAGCTCTTCTACCATACAGAGCATGAAATATAAAATTTCTCCTATTCTCTTCATCATCATAAATTTCTATTAAAATTAATTTATCAGTAGGAACAATACCATTTGTAAATAAGTACTCTTCTAATACATATTCATATATAGACCAAGCTGCATGTTTGCTAATTTCGTATTCCTTTGATATAATCTCAATAGCTTTTTTCTCATCAATACCTTTTTCAATTAAATTAGCCACAAAGCCCCTAAACTTTCCAACCTCTAATGCAGAATCGTAAGCTAAAGGAAGCATTTCTGAAAACCAACTTGGAACTGTTGGCCTTTGACCTTCAGCACTTCTAACAATTGCTAGATTACCTTCACTTCTAATAAACTCATAAGTTTTCCCCGATAATACAAATATGTCACCTGGAATTAGAATTTCAGCAAAGTCCTCTTCCAAATTGCCTACATATTTTCCATCTTCTGTCTTTACTGCTATATTAGCTTCGTCAGGAATAGTACCACTATTTAAAAAGAATATCATTCTAGATCCTCTTTTAGGCTTAATTATGCTATTTTCAACTCTAATCTTAGAGTACACATTTTTAGCTTCTAGCTCATAACTACCTTGTAAATATGACAAAACAGAATCAAATTCTTTATAATCTAAGTTATGATAATTATAAGCTCTAGTTATAATTTTAAATAATTCTTCTTTATTAACTGGAGTAATTAAAGAAGCAGCTACTATAAGTTGAGACAAAACATCTAAAGGCTTCATTGGGATGTGAATGTTATCTATCTTTCTGTCCCTAGCTAACTTAGCTAAAACAGTACATTCTACTAAATCATCTCTATCTACAACGACAATTCTACCTTTACTTATATTCCTTATATTATGTCCAGCTCTTCCAATTCTTTGTAACAATCTACTTACACTTTTTGGGCTACTAAGAAGAATGACTAGATCAATATATCCTATATCGATTCCTAACTCTAGGCTAGTAGATGATACGACTACCTTTAATTCTCCCCTTTTTAACTTTTCCTCTACTTCTAATCTTACATCCCTACTAAGACTACTGTGATGAGCTGCTACTAAATCACTGTCGAAAATCTTCTGTGTCTCAAAAATTTTCCTTAATTTATACGATACTCTTTCAGCCGCACTTCTTGTATTAGTGAAAATCAAAGTTGTTTTATGTTTTTTTATTTCTTCTACTAAGTATGAATATATTCCTTGACTTACTTCTTCTTCTGTTGCATGAACTAAATCTTTCACTGGCGAAATTACTCTAATATCTATAGGTTTTACAAATCGTGCGTCTACTATATTATATTCTCTGTCTTTACCAACTAAGAATTTTGCTACCTCATCTAAAGGAGATACTGTAGCACTTAAGCCTATTCTTACTAACTCATTTTTTGCAACTAGGGCTTGATATAATTCTAACATACCCATCAAATAAGCTCCTCGTTTACTATTAGCCAATTCATGAATCTCATCAACTATAATCCATTTTGCATCACTAAGTTTCTCTCTAAATTTTGGGGAAACAAGGGAAATCCCAAACGATTCTGGAGTTGTAATCAGAATGTGAGGAGGATTTCGTAACATTTTTTGCTTTTCATAGGAAGAAGTATCACTAGTCCTTACAGCAATTCTTATTTCGGGTAAATCTGGGTTTTTCTCTTTTAGTTCTTGTAAAGGTTCAAATAGATTTCTTTTCATATCATTATTAAGAGCCCTTAAAGGGGATATGTAAATAGCATAAATTTTGTCTTCTAATTGATTCTTATATCCCAAATCTATTAATGTATCTAGTATCCCAAGAAATGCTGCAAGCGTCTTACCACTACCAGTAGGGCTAGATACCAAGACATTTTTATTCATCTTTATTAAGGGTATAGCACCACGCTGAGGAGGAGTAAAGGTCTTATATTTCTCTTTAAACCAACGTGCTACTTGAAACGTTAACATACTTAGTATTTCATCATCGGTTAAGTAATTTGTATAATTAATTTCCATCCAGATGTAGATAACTAGTTAGGCTATTAAAAAGATTTGTTCATAATTCCTTGTTAAAAGTTAATAAAGTATACAAGAAACCGGAAGAATAGTAGGCTAACCATAAAGAGGTAAAATAATTATGGTGTAACAAATATATTATAACAGCAAGAGTATATATAATCCCTAGAAGCCCTATAATAATTATCGTCCTATATTGCTTGCTTATTTTATTTCCACCTTTTGGTGTAATAATATAGGTTTTTCTATTGCTTAATAAACCTTTTAGAAAATAATAGAATATAAATGGTGAGATTGCTACTGTAAATCCAGATACCCTACCTAACGAGAATATAGCGTCTCTTTTCCTAAAACCTAATTTTATGGCAACCTCATAAATTATATATGCATATAAACTTAATATAATACCCCAAAATAGAAATAATGGAGTTTTTAAAGGGTCATAATTAATAAAAGGAGCTAATATTACTAATATCATTGACCCTATAAATGTAAAGAGAATTGGAGTATATTGTAATAAATGAAATATCATATCTATCTTTTTTAGTATACCAACTTTCGCTGTTATTATATATCTTAACCTATTTCTAATAACTTCTCCAGTACCCATAGCCCATCTTGTTTGCTGAATATAGAAAGAAAAGAAATTGTCAGGTACTTCAATATAAATTGGAACACCAGAGGAGCATATTTTTTTATTTTTGTTTATTAATCTTGTACCTATTTCTAGGTCATCTTGAATTATTTTATAGTCCCAACCTCCTACACTTTCTAGTGCATCCCTTCTAAATAAGGTACCACTACCCACTGGGAAAACAGTTAAGTGAATCTTCTCTTTACCTTCAAAGAGAGCTTTACTAGCAAAAAAAGTAGAAGCCATTATGCCCTTAGCTAGTTTAGAATAAGTATTCTCTGAATACCCCACCCATTGTAGAGCTACAGCATCACAGTTATTAGTTATCATTCTAGAATAAGCTTTTACAAGTGCATCTTTCTGTAACCTGGAATCTACATCAATAGTTAATATTAACTCACCCTTAGACCTCTCATATCCATATAATAAAGCACCGCTCTTATAACCCAGCTTCTTTTCTCTTCTATATAAATATACTTTTAAACCTTCTGGAATAATAAGCTTGCTCTTTATTTCTTCAAAATATTCCTCTGTATCATCTGAAACAATAATTACTTCCATTTTATCTTTATCCCATATTAATTCCGAGATATTTTTTATCAAGCCTTGAATAATAGATATTTTTTCGCCTTTTGTAGGAACTATAATAGATAAGAAGGGGTAATTTTTAACTTCTATGTAATTAGAATCAATAGTATTATTAGCAATCCTATACAAAAACATTTGATATGTGACAAACAATGCTGGGTAAAGAAATATTAAAAACTGAAGCAACAAACTAATACTCATTAATCCCAATTTCTTCTTTAGCTATATAAAATTTATACTCGTGCCTAGTTGATTTTGGTGGAAATCTTAATCCTTTTAGAGCAATACTAATAACGTATTCTTTTTCTAAAGGAGGAATATATAATCCTTCTTTAAAATTTTTTATAATCTTATAACCATTTTTTATTAGAATTTGCTCTAACATATTTTGTCGCCAGTATAGTTTATAAAGCGAATTATCGCACAAAATTTTAGTTCCTTTATCTGTTACACAATACTCTCCATTTACATTTAATGATAACAGCAGTGGAGGGTAAATTAACCTATACCATGTATTTACAATTATATTACTACTCCTATAATCTACATAGTATACAGGAATTTTCCTTATTCCTAATTTTATAAAAGCATAATACCTATGATGACCGTCTAATATAAGATTAGTATTGGTATCTACTATTATAGGAACAATTTTTTGTTTTTTCTTTATATTTAAGACATTTTCTTCTACTATAGAGGGTATGATATCTTCATGAGGTAATAAATCCTTAGTGCTTACCCATTCGAGAGAAATATTCACAGCAATAATTTATTACACATTTATCGCATAAAGGTTTTTTTGCAGTGCAAGTTTTTCTTCCGTGAAGTATTAGCAACTGATGTAATTCTAGCAATTCATCTTCATTAAGTGACGATATAAAGAAATCAGCAATTTCTTTATATTGTGGTTTTGACCCTAAAATACCTAGACGGCTCATAACTCTTTTTATATGTGTATCCACTGGGAAAAACTTACATTTAAAACAATTTACCAGAACAACATCAGCGGTTTTTTCACCAATTCCGTCTACAGTAAGAAATAATTCCCTTAATTTGTCGCAAGGAAGTCTTGTAAGCTCATCTATTTTATTTCTTTTGAAAAATAATGCTATATTCTTTATATACCTTGCTTTTGAATTGGAAAGACCTACAATCTTAATAACTTCCTTAAGTTCATCTTCACTTATGCTTAAAATCTTATCAACCGTAACTCCAATTTTATTTTCAAGATTATTATATGCAACATATGTTGCTTTATCAGTAGAATTCTGTGAGAGAATTGTAGCAACAAATGTTTTAAACACATCACTTGTGTTTTTACACACATAGTATGCTACAAAATCCTTTGGGTCTATAGAATAAACATTAGATAATTTATTTAAAAGTTCTTTTGGGTTACACACTAGATATATTTGCTATTTACCTTAAAAAGGTTTGAAATAAATGTGATAATTAATGTATGAGATAAAATTAGTGTTAGAAGCAATTAAGAAAGGACACGTTAATCCTGGTGAAGTTGTAGTTTATACTGGATTACCACGATATGAAGTATTAGCATTGTTTCATGTGCTAGAAGATTTAAAACTCATAGAGACTATCTACTCAAAGGGATCACATAAAGTATATAAACTTACAGAAAAAGGAAACGAGATACTTAACGCTTTAGAAAAAGGGCTAGAAATTGAGATTAATGTAAAAAAAGATATAAACCTTATCTAATATTATAGTAATAATAATTACCATTCATTTCTATTATTAAAGTAGAATTTGTCAGAATTAAATTAGCACCAATTATTTTACTTAATGGTATAATTTCATTTGGTTTTATAACTATATTTATATGATATTCTTTGTTATTTATAATTAGTAAACTAATACTAATCTGACTTTTTCCATAGTTATAAAAATATATTTGAGCTGTACTATTTCCTAGATTTATTATAGATAATTGAGTAAGTGTAGCATTATTTAGTTTATTAAAATTTTGGCTTATGATCCCATTATTATTATCATATAATCCATTAAAATAGAAGAATAATGGTACTGCTAAACTTATGGTTATCATAGTAACAATTAGTGAAGAAAAAATTGACGAAATACCTTTCATTTTAAATCACTCTGTCTCACTAGCAAGCACATTGAGAACTATTGAGAATGGTTT
Organism: Sulfurisphaera tokodaii str. 7; assembly: GCF_000011205.1. Taxonomy (NCBI): domain Archaea; kingdom Thermoproteati; phylum Thermoproteota; class Thermoprotei; order Sulfolobales; family Sulfolobaceae; genus Sulfurisphaera; species Sulfurisphaera tokodaii. Next base: position 1,405,677 of record NC_003106.2, on the reverse strand, counting down.
GCCAGTTGAGGTTTTACCAAGAAATATTACGGTATAATAATTGCCTGGTTGTACGGATAAGCTAGAACTAGTTATTGGCATTATGTCTTGATAGGATTGACCAGGATTTAATTCTATAGATACATTATTACTTGTATAGCCTAAAGAACCAGTATTGCTGGCTCCTCTTACTGTTATATTATATATAATAACTTGTATGTTGCCATTATTTGTTAAGGAAAATTGAAGATAGGATTCGCCAGTGGAAGGATTTACAATAATTTGAGCCTGAGCACCAACATTAACATTTTGAGTTAGATTACTAAACATTCCGTTTGCATATGCATATAACAATGCCCCTAAAGCTATAGTTATTGCTAATACTATTACAGTTCCTAATATTGATGAAATCCCTTTAGTTCTTCTCATATTGTTCCCCATATAACTATAGGCTATTAAAAGACGGGTGGCAAAAACGAAAGTATTAGTAAGACTACTACAAGAAGTAAAATTGCTGGGAAATATAATAATGTGAATCTAGATAATTTAGAGAATAAAATTACTGAACCAACACTATAAGCTGCTATTATATCTATTGCTGGAAGTGTACTACTTACTATCTTATTTAAAGTACCAAATGCTAACCATAACATTATTGGAGTTAATATTATCATAGCATCATACAGTCTAAGTTGTCTGATTAGAGATTGTTTAGCATATACTATTTCATTGATTGCATTAGCTAATTCCTCTAAAGCTACCGAAGAGGAACCAGATTTTGATATAATAAATAAAACTTTCATACTCATATTAAATAGTTTTGATGGTGTTGAGATCTCATTGGATTGTCTTAAGATCTCACTTAAAACTTTATTTACTTTAGATGAGTTAATTTTTATTCTAGGTATTGCGTTCTGTACAGTATATCCCAGTCTTAGATACTCTGCTATTTCCTTAAGTAATAATGGCAATGATTTCTCTAATTCATTAGCTAATTGTATTTGTTGATATATGAAGAAACTTACAAATAAGATTACTGAGAAAATTATTATCAATCTAAATGCTATTTGTACAGGAATAAATATAGCTATCGGAATTATTATAAGCGAATAAATATACTTATTATGTTTAATATTATAATCAACTCCCGGTTGAATGGTCGAAATTACAAAAATTAGTGGGGGAATAAAGAGTAAAGGAAGAAGAAGTTCGGTAATCGATGTTTTAAAAGTAAATGCGAATCCGAGCAATACAATAGGAAGCAATAACAGTAAAGCAAACTGAATTTCTGCTATTTCGGCGGATTTATCAATATAGGTCTTATATGATTCTTTTAACTCATACATTACATCTTTTAGTACATCCCTTAATCGATCCTTAATAGTTATACCTAGATTTAAAGCAGCAAGATAATTGTCATATAATTTCCCTAACAAATCTCCGCGGTGCAAATTAGCCCTCTTTTCTAACGCCTTAATGTATGAAAACCCCATATATTCTATCATTTTATTAAGAAACGTGTACTCAATTCTGGGTATTTTTAACTCTTTAACTTCTGATAGCTCCTTAAAAGTATATAATAAACTTTTATCTACAATTGAATTAATATAGACTATTATAGTGATAAAAGGGGCTTCTAAGTTTACAGTTTTTTTATATTCTTCTCTTCTAGACCAAGTATAAACCAAAGGATAAGTATATGCTATTAATCCAATTGGTATATCAAGAAATATTAAGAATCTTAATAAAAACATTCCTAGTATAGTTATTGCTATTAGTAATAAAATAAATATTTTTAATAGATAATGATACTTACTACAGATTTTGTTATAATCATCGCCATAATATTCAATATACTCCTTAATTTTCTGATTAAAAACATTACATGGAGAAATTTTATTGAGCTTATTGAGCAACATTCTTAGCACTAGCCTCACCTACTTCATAAAACTTTCTTATCTTATAAGAAACATCAACAAAATCAATAACTTTCTCGTTTTTTAAAGTAGTAAGGAAATTCATCCTTCTTTCTATTTCTTGTCTTATCTCTTCAATGGATAACCCATAAACTTTACTAATCCATTTTAGTCTATATGATCTCTTTGATAAAGAATTTATATCTAGAGGAATAAATTCATTTTTTATAAACGACCATTCAATTACTTTTTTAAATTTAATTTTATTTTTATCTATTAAAGTCTCATATATTCCGATTATACTACGAATACTTTTGTTTCCTTCTTTTCTTCTACTTACTATTATGAAGGACCATATAGTTTGCAAAAAAAGTTTAGACAAATCAGAAGATAGTAAATCAGTTATTCTAGTAATAGCGTCTATAGGTCTTGAACCATGAAAAGTAGTTAAAGAACCATGGCCAGATGCTGCAGCATGAATTAGAGCTTCTATCTCTTTTCCTCTAACTTCTCCAACCACTAAATAATCGGGCCTATATCGTAGAGCTAATTTAGCTAAATCACTTAAAGTTACATCATAGTTACCAGCCAAAGTTGATCTACTTATAAACCTAACCCAATTGTCACTGGTTATATTTATTTCTGGAGTATCTTCAATAGTTAAAATCTTATAGCTTGGATTAATTAAATTAAGAATAGCTGTTAAGAGAGAAGTCTTACCAGAACCAGTAGGTCCCAAGATCATTATAAATGGTTTATATTCCATTATGAACCATAAATAAGATGCTATTAGCTCATTTAACATACCATTAGTGATCATCTGGATAATACTGAGAGGTTTAGACGGAAACTTACGTATATCGAATGTAGAACCAGGTAATGATATTTCACTGCCTAAAGTAGCAGCTACTCTATGTCCTTCTGGGAGTGAAAACTCAACATAAGGTTTAGCTATATTAATACTTTTATTGGCCTTATTTGCCATTTTCTCAACAATTTTTATAATATCATCCTCGTTTTTTGGAATTATATTCGTGAAAAGTCTAATACATTCCGAAAAAGATCTGTGAATGACAGTTATAGGATAACCAAAACCTCTACATTCAATTTCTTCAATTTCTTGGTCTAACATTAATGGAGTTATATTATCATATAACATGCTTTTTTTAACATGATAAAGAATTTTTTCAATTACATCATCTTTAAATCCTTTATCTTTTAACTTACTAATTACAAAATCTTCTATGTTTTTTAAATTTGTATACATAATTTCAGATAATATGGAATTCTTTATTTCTTCTTCGTATTCTGTTAGTTGTGGTTCTTCAACAATGTATTTACAAATTCCATTATCATCACGTAATATTCTTATTTTAGCTGGACCTACATAATACTCATGAAGAATAGTTGTCATATTATTTAGGTAAATAAAAAAGAACTCTGAGCAAAGTGAAAATATTATAAAAGACCAAAAGTAGCTAGCTCTTCTTTTAATTTTACCGCGCTAACCACTGAAGAAATTATAGATTTTCTAAATAAATCTTGAAGTTCATATTTTGTTTCCCATTTTATATCATTTGAGTAATAAATTTTTATATTTAAAGAAGAATAAGCAGGATCTAATTCAAAAATATATTCGCCACCATTACTTGTTTGAATTTGAGTACCATAAATTATTGTAATTGGTACTCGTAAAGCTGTATCCACATTTATGTATAGCTTATTATTGAGTATTTTAGCACTTATATTTCTAATAGGGTTAGGAATTCCATAAACTATATAAATCCTCTTGTAACCAGTTTTAGAGATTTCTATCATCTGCTTTCCCTCTTTAACTTCAATTTCTTTACCTTCAATTATTACCTTATCTCCTGCTTTAGCTATTATAACATTTTCATAATCTAATGGAAACTCGAATATCTTTATCCATTCAAAAAGACTGTCACTAGATTTTTCTATTACCTTTCTTACTGTATTTTCAATAATTTCTTCTCTGTGATAATTTTTATTTTCCTTTATAATTTTTGTAGGTATAAGAAATTCTTTTGTAGTTTCAATATACCCTTTACGTTCTAATTGTAGCACTACTAATTCTTCGTTATTATCAAATTTTACTAATGGTATAGAAATAAACATTTCTCCTTGGGTATCTTTTATATTAAATTTATACTCTCTTTCATGCACTTTTATTTTAATATACTTCTCTGTTCTACTTGGAATTTTATATTTTATATTTAGCCTTAATATACTATTATAAAATTCTGGAGAGCCTTTTATTCTACCATTAACAGCCTTAATTAATTCAGCATTAACTAATGAGATATCTAAATTTTCCGAAATAATCTCTAAATTCTTACTATATTTAAATAATTCATTTTCTAATGTTATAGTCGAAGTTACTTGAGTTAACTTGTAAGGTTCAACATATAATAGTCTATAATTATTTTCACTCTTTTTCTCTATTTCAATAAGCTCCTTACCTAATTTTACATCCCACATGTCAGAAACTTTTATTATTGCTGGAGATGACAAGGTGTTATTAAAATTTATAACTTCTAATAAATCCTTCTCACTAGGTTCTATAAGATATAACTTATGAGAATTTGATAAAACAAATAAATATTTTCTGTTAGCTATAATACTTTTAACGTTTTGAAGATCAAATAGCTTCTTAAGTTCACCAGTATAAACAGATGTTTGAAGATCAGTTATAATTACGAAATTATAATTTACAAAGCTAGCTGTAATATTTGATATATTAGAAATATAAGACCATCCTCCTTTATAGTAATTTTTTACTTTTTCTCCACACGCGATAATTATACCAGAAGAAGACTCTCCTATTAAATAGGCCTCTGAAGTACATATACCTAAAAGGTCATATTCTTGTTCAGAAATTATCTTCCCGGCAACAGATTGATATATATCCCCCAGACTTGTTTTACCAAGATAAAAAGCTGGTTTGTTCATTCTCTCTTTTTTCCCAGAATTATCAATTAATACAGAGTGATCTTCATATACTATAGATATAAATGAGGGGTAAATCCTGTATTTAATGGGTTTGTCTAAATCTATTAACTTCCCGTTAACAATTACTTCAATTTTATTTTTATTTTCTAGCACATAAAAAGAATATTTGTGCTTATAATCAATATATTTTTCGTTATTAAATATAATATATTTATTTTTTCTTAAAACAGGATAAATTTCTTCCCCTAATAGTGCAAAATCTAAAGCTTGAGGATCAGAATAGATTGTTTTTTCATTATTATTTTCATCAATATGTATAACGGAAAAATTTCTTTTTATTACCCAATATCCCTTAATATTAATACCATTTTCACTCAATAAGATTTCTGGTGTAACTATCGCGTTTGAAGAAAGTCTAATCGTTTCACCATTAGTATAAAACCAATAATTTAAATCATTTGGCAAATTAATAGAAAATTGCGACACTATCTGTGGTATCATTGAAAATAGATTTAATAAAAATTACACTGAGTAGTTTGAAAATACTCTAAGAGATTAAGTAAAAGTATTATAACGAATTATGTTGACTTACGTTAAAAGTAAACATAAGAAAATAATCATATGAAGGCAATCTATATGCAGTTATCTTTACTCCTACTATCCCTTATATTATTCCTTGCAAATATACCATACCCAGTAGAATTAGCAATTGCAATACCAACTTTAGTAAGAATGTTTAGAATATCAAAGAAAATTAAAGCAAAGAAAGCTTAACCTCATTACATAGTCCTTTTTCTCTACAAAGCTTGAAGAAACACTCTATTGCTTCGCGCCCTTTTAACCCTAATTCCTTTGAGGTACTTTCTACTTCACCCTCATTTACCATTAATGATGCAGAATCACGTATAATAACCTTTAATTTTAGTAATTCACCATCACTTAATCTTACACTCCCTAACACTGAAAGAACTATTGGTACCTTACCACAGTATTTTACCCACTCCTTATATAGGTCAAGATCCCCATCATTATAATTAATTACTGAGTTATAATCAGAAAAAGCAGGCATAATATTACTATTAATCAAGATTTTTGCTAGATAAAACTCTGTGGAATTTGTACCACTAACTAATAATTTTAACATTTTATCCTCTTTTATTCTCTTTATAAAAAGTTTCTCCGTTACATTACTTCCATTCGTTAGGATTTTAATATCTTTAACAAGAGTTAAAACAGGAAGAGGTATAAAAAGCAGATCAAAATTATTAAGATTGAATTTTATCTCGTCTTCCTTTATTTTAATTACTTCAAAATCATATCCTCTCTTATTTATCCTACCGTTTAATAAAGGAAGTAGTGGTTTTAATTCTTCATCCTTTGAATACGCTAACTTTACTTTCACAACAAATTGTATATTTTTGGGAAATTTAATTTATCCCATCATGAATAGTCTAATATTAGGAGCTGGATATGCAGGAATTAATGCGTACCATATACTCAAAACTAATATAATAGCGGAAAAGGAAGAATTTGTATTTTATACTGCATATTTAAGAAATTTGATTAACAATAAGCCATTTTCAAAGAAACTCACTTTTGTTAAAAGAGAGAAAGTAATAGATATAGACCTTAAAAGCAAATGGGTAAAGACTGATAAATATGAATATACCCCAGATAATCTTATTGTTGCATTAGGATGCAATAAAAACGACATATTAATTAAGATAAATGAAATAAAAAGAAAAGATAAACTACGTATTACATCTGAGGATCCTTCAAATGATTATCTAGCAATTCAATTAGCTTTTTATTTTAAAAATTTAGGAAAAGATGTAAAATATTATGGTGACTACTTGCAGTATCTTGGAGAAAAAGTTAGCTCTACAATAAAATATTATATGGAAAAATATGGGATTAAAGAAACAGAAAAGCCAGAAGATGTAATTCCCTCATGTAAACCTCCTCATCCGTTTAGTTCATTTCTTAAAGTAAATGAGTATCTTCAATATGAAAATTCATTTGTTATAGGTGATCTTATTCAAGGATATCCAAAGTTAGGCGAACTTGCTATGAGAACTGGAATTTATGTAGCAAATTATATTCTAGGCAAAAGCAATAGTCCATTCAGACCTATATTCATAACTATTATTGATACTGGAAAAGAAGGAATACATATAAGATCAGATAAATTATGGAATGGAAAGATAGAAGTAGTGAAAGTTTCAAAGATGAGACAGTTAATGAAAAGATTCATTGAAAGATATTATTTAATTAGAAATGGAAAAATGGGCTTTTTATATCATTTATGAGTACCCAGGGACCTTGGGGGGTCAGGGGGATCATCATTCCTTATCATGAGGTCCCTGGGTACCCCATATTATTTTAAGTGGGTTAGGGGTATAAGTAGTTTTGCCATTGGGTATTTCTTTCTATATTTTAATAGAAATGTTTATGGTAACACTCTATTACCTTAATAAGTGTTACTAAGACCAAGATATCTAATGTGAAACTACAATTAGGTAAGCCAGATGTCATTATCAACCCATTCGACGAATTTATTACGGCTTTAATGATTGCAGGAGCCTCTGAAAATACAATAAGATTATATTCAATAGCAATATCTGATTTTCTTAGTTATATAAGAAAAGATCCAAGGACTGTTACCACCTATGATTTAAATAATTGGATTAGAAATATTCTAAGTAGAGAAACAAAATCTAAAAATGAAAATGAGATAGAAAAAAGAAGAAAAAAATCAGTGACTGCAAGGCATTATATAATAGCAGTATTAAGATTCTTAAAGTGGTTAGGAGTAGATGTAAAACCAACTATACCTAGAATTAGAAGAAAAGAAATTAGAGCTTTATCAGAAGAAGAAATAGTTAAGATAAAAGAAAATGTGAAAAAACTAAAAGACAGACTACTAATTCAACTTTTATTAGATACAGGATTACGTTCTAAAGAATTACTTTCTATTAAAAAATCCGACATAAACATAGAAAGAAGATATATAATTGTTAGAAATACAAAGAATGGTGAGGAAAGAATTGTATTTTTCACAGAAGAAACAGCTAGGTTATTAAAGAGTTATTTGAGGAACATAGAAGATAATGGAATACTTTTCAATATGACTTATCATGCTTTATATCGGAAACTTAAAAGATTAGGCAAAAAATTAGGGATTGACTTAAGACCACATATTTTGAGACATACATTTGCTACACAAGCTATAAGAAAAGGAATGCCATTACCAGTAGTTCAAAAATTGTTAGGGCATAAGGATATCAGAACAACACAAATATATACTCATTTAGTAACAGAAGACTTACAGGAAATTTATAAGAAAATATTTGGTTAAGCTTTCCCAAGAAATCTCCATTTTATCATTTCATACACATATTCCGCAAGATCTTTTACACTATTAAACGAGGCTGTTTGTAAATGAAGATATTCGAATTTTGCTTGGTTATTTAGCATATAATTCTGTAATTCTTTTACTACTGGTTTTTTCAATATATCATTCAGTTTTTCAATAGCTAAATTACCTACAATCTTTCCATTTATATCATCTGGATAAGGCAAATCACCGTTGGGATAAATGGAAATAGCGTAGCTAACAACTCTTTTTATTCTTGTCTTACCAATTAATGCATTAATAAATCCCCATGAATTATTAATTGTTGCACCGTACTTTCTCTTTAGGTCTGACATAACTTCATATAATTCTACTGGATCTGGAGATAATTTCACTTTAGATTCTGGGTAATCTATTGCAGGTAATATTACTATTTTATAATTGCATTCCCTAACTTTCTTGACTTTTTCCTCTAACTTATGTAAATTATATCTAGTTACAACAGTTTGTACATTTACTTTAAGACCATATTGTCTGAATTTACAAAGATTTTCAAGAGCTTTTACGTTCCAATGATATTCATCTATGGAATAATGAAGAAAATCTATCCTATCTGCTAACTTTACTAAAAAATCTTCATCATTTAACCTGTATCCATTAGTAGTTAACATGACATAGAAGGAGCCATCATGAGCATATTCTAACAATTCTAGGATATCGTTACGTAATGTTGGCTCTCCTCCTTCAAAAGATAATACAACAATAGATGAGTCTCTCAAATTATCAATAATCCTCTTTATAATTTCAGTACTTCCTTCACCTAATTTGCCAGAATAATAATCCGGTGAACAGAATGTACAATGAAGATTACACCTCGACGTGACTTTAAACGTTGCATATGCTGGATTGAAGGGGTCTTTTAGTATTTGAGTTTTAATAAACCACTTAAAGGCTTTAAGATCTCTATTCAATTTTCAAAAACCTCCTAACATGTTTTAAATATTCTTCGGCATTCTCGGAAATTAATTTTATTTCTTCCTCACTAACCTTTCTTATTACCTTTGCTGGCACTCCAACTGCAATACTATAAGGAGGTATCTTCGTGCCTTGAGTTACGACAGCACCAGCACCAATAATAGAATACTCTCCTACTTCTGAGCCATTTAAAAGTATAGCACCCATACCTATAATAACATTAGAAGAAATTTTAGCACCATGGATTACAGCATTATGTCCTATACTCACTCTATCTCCTATAATGACTTTATATCCAATGTCCGTGTGAATTGTTGAATTCTCTTGAATATTTGTTTCTCTTCCAATTTCAATAGAATCATTATCACCTCTTACAACAACATAATGCCATAAACTAGAAAACTCTCCTATACTTACATCTCCTATTACATAAGCTGTAGGATGAATATACACTTTGTCAGCAATTTTAGGTTTCTTACCTAAATATTCTTCTATTACCATCATTTTCTCTTAATTAATTTGGCTATAAAAAATCCTGTCATATCATGAATATTGGGATGAAATCTAATAATATCTTCAACTTCAAATCTTTCATCATCAATTACCTTCTCATTTTCCCATGTAGTTACTGTACAAGTAGAATAAACTAATATGCCATTTTTCTTCAGAATCTTATATGCAGAATTAATAAATTGTCTCTGATAATTATGAAAATTAATAATATCTTCTTTAGTTTTCCTGTCATAAACCTTTGGTCTTATACCTAGAGCTGAACAAGGTGGATCAATAATTACTTTATCTACATCCCTTAATCCAAAACCCTCATAAAGATACCTAGAATCTGCCAAATAAACTTCTATGTTCATTTTCATCTTTTTTACTTTTTCTCTTAACTCATCTACTTTTTTCTTGGTATGATCAAAACCAATAACCTTACTCCTAGGTTCAAGTTGATATATATGAGTTAATTTCCCTCCAGGATAAGCCGTCATATCAATAATTTTTTCATTAGGTTTTGGGTCAAGCAAGTGAGCAACATACATTGAAGCCTTTCCTTGTAAGATTAGTGAGCCATCTTTAACATACTCTAAATCAGCAAACTTAGGAGCTGAATACAATGGGTTTAAAACTCTAACAACTAAATTGCCTTTATTTACTAATTCCCCTTCACCTACTATTACACCGTTCTCACTAACAACGTTAACATACTTACCATTTCCAAGTACTTTCTTTATTCCTGGACGATATACATCAGCACCCATAATCACACTTTCAGCAGTACGTTTATCTACAATTACCTTTGTCTCATGCTCTTCAATTTTATTTGGTCCCTTTAGCTTCACAAAAAGAGCTTCTTCAAAATCTTCATCCCTTTCAAGAAAATTTAATTCAGCTAAGATTTCCTCTACATTAATCTTCAAAGTATTTACTCTAACATAAAGCCTACTATTAGGAACTAAAATAGATCTCAAAAAATCATTAATAAATCCTTTATAAACGTTCTTTAAATCTTCCATCACAAATTCATCATAATTTAATCTTTCAACCATAAGACTTTTGCACCCTCATTATTAGGCTCTGTAACAAAACCACCAAAATAGGAAACTAACTCTTCTCCTTCCCTTCTGCTTCTTACAAAAGTATATACTGCTGGACCAAAAGAAGAAATACCTGAATAATATCCCTTTTGATACAACTGTTTCATAAGCATTTTTACCTCTTCGGTTTGAAGACTAACTTCTAACTTTTTAAATCCTAAATTCTGAATCAAACCTATAGCTTCTAGTGCTTCTTCCAAATCATTTTCAATCACAGCTGGAATAAGTTTCATAAATATTATTCTAGTTAATGTATCAATACCCTCTACTTTAGCATTCTTAAATATTTCAAGCTCACTTTTACCGTATATTTTTCTTCCTTCTTTAGGTATATTTACGTAAATGTACCATGGAAAATCATACCTTGCAATTAAAGGAGGAGGAGAAACAGTGGAGTAATCCGAGGGTAAAATTTCTTTCTTTATTTTCTTAGAATGACCTCCATCTACAATAAAACCACCATGTTTAAATGCATAAACCCCAACACCAGAAGTACCACCACGCTTCACCAATTTAGCTAATTCTACCACATCTATATTCTTTAAGTTATACTCAGCACCTAATTTTGCTACTGATAATAGAAATTGGGTAGTATGTCCTAAACCTATATGTTCTTCAAAATCTTCTTCAATACAATAATCTGGTATTTTAAACGGTAAAGTTATATTTGGTTTAATACAATTACCACTTCTTAAGACAATTCTAGGATATTTTAATGCCACACCTATACCTCCATCAAGTCTTCCAAATTTACCTTCTAAGTCAATAAGAGTTATATGAATTCTTGATAACCCAATAATTTTTATCATACAAAACACTTCATATATGAGAGACTTATGAGCTTAGCCAGATTAGTGTATGAGTGGAGTAAAAAAACTCCTAGTAAGACTTTTTTAATAAGTGAAGATAAAAATTTAACTTATGAGCAAGCGGTACAGGAAATAGCAAAAATAGCATCTAACATCTCGCCAGGTGGCACAGTAGTGCATATAATGTTCAATACAGTAGAATCCATTCTGGCTTATTTAGCTATATTGTGGGCTGGAGGAAAAATTGTTGCAGTCGATCCATTAACTTCTGCAGAAGACTTAAAGTTTATATTAGAAGACTCCAAACCAGATTTAGTCTTCACAGACCATGAGGTATATGAAAGAGAAAAAAATATACTAAAGGATTATAAAACAGTAGTTGAAGTACCTAGAAAAAATGTATTCTCTTCACCTTATGAATATAGAGAAGATGAAGTAGGATTAATATATTATTATGCTGGAATAGCTGGAAGAACAATGCAAGTTTTACATAGTGCAGAAAGAATGGAATTGAATTCTTTATCTCTATATAGAGCAACTAAGTTAAAAGAAGTTAGAAGCATTTTAACAGTACCAATTGCTCATGTTCTCGGTAATAGCGTTTTAGGTGTAACTTTAGAAGCAGGTGGAGCAATGTACATAGTAAAAAAATTTGAACCGAAAAGTGTAGCTAGTGTGATAGAGAAATACTCTATTAACTATCTTTCAACGGTTCCAATGGTATACGATTCCTTAAACACAATAGATGCTAATCTTTCAAGCTTAGAATTATGTGTAAGTAGCGCAGCTCCTTTGTTCCCTAATACAGTAAATACATTTTTCAATAAATTTGGCAAAAAGATAGTTCAACAATACGGATTTACTGAAGGATTTGTACTTACTTTTCAGCCATTAGAATATGCAGATGTAATTAGCGTAGGAAAACCGTTACCAGAAGTCGAGGTAAAGATTGTTAAAGATGATGGAAAAGAGGCAAAAACTGGTGAAGTAGGAGAATTATGGGTAAAGGCACCATGGTTAATGCTAGGATATAAAGACATAGAAGAAACAAATAAAGTATTTTCTAATGGATGGTTAAAAACTGGAGACCTAATGAGTATGGATGATAAGGGATTATTGTATTTTAGAGGGATTAAAAAAAGAATGCTGAAATATAAGGGTTATCCTATATTTCCAAGAGACTTAGAGGAAATATTAAAGACTCATCCTAATGTAATAGATGCTAAAGTAATTGGAGAAGATGCTGGTCAACTAGGACAGCAACCTATAGCAATTGTCGTGGTAAAAGAGAAAAAAGATGGTATTGAAGAAGAGCTTCTGAATTATGTTAACACAAAGGTAGCATTTTATAAGAAGTTGAAGAAAGTATATATAGTGGATAAAATTGAGTGAGATTGACACACTAGTTAGAGAAATAGCCAAAAGATTAGAAGAAAAAGCCGAAAAAATATTAAAAAAGGAGGAAGCTACTATAACTATAACTGATAGTAACATAGACGACATAATAACAAAAAATAGAGTAGTGTTTGTAGATTGCTGGGCACCCTGGTGTGCTCCTTGCCATATCTACGAACCAATATTTAACAAAATGGCCGAGAAGTATAAGGATAAGATAGTATTTGGAAGGCTTAACGTTGACGAAAATCCAAAAACAGCAGATAAATATGGTGTCATGAATATACCAACTACCTTGATCTTTCTTAACGGTAATCTAGTAGATCAAATAGTAGGAGCCGTAGATGAGACTACGCTAGAAGAATATATTAAAAAATATTTGTCATGAGGAGTTTTCTTTAACTTTGTACTACTTAATCAATTATTTTTTATAATGCATTTTTAAGCAAAATTTTACATTTGCATAATCTGTAATTAAGAATTATATATAAACTTCTGAACAGTTTTTATATCTAACACTAATAATCTTTTTAAACAATTAAAGCTATTCGTAATCATGCCAAGTTTACCTAAAACAGCCGAAGAGGCTCTGAAATTTCTAAAAGACAATAAAATAAAATGGGTGGATCTACAGTTTACAGATCTACCTGGAAGATTGCATCATATTACAGTCCCAGCCTCAGAATTTACAGAAGATTCATTTAAAACAGGGTTTGGAAAATTAGATGGAAGTAGTATAAAAGGATTTACTATGATTTATGAAAGCGATATGGTGCTAATGCCCATACCACAAACTATGGCAGTTATACCTTGGAATGAAGGAATTGCTAGAGTTATAACCCAGGTATTTTGGGGAGGAGGAAAGGGAAGATTCGAGAGAGATCCAAGACATATTGCAGAAGAAGCAGAAAAGAAACAATCAGAAGAAGGTTATATTAGTTATTTTGGCCCAGAGCTAGAATTCTTTATATTTGATAAAGTAGATTTGGATGTAGCCACACCTCAAAGCGGAACTGGATATAAAATACATGCTAGAGAAGCCCCATGGGCTAGAAATGGAGGGTTCCTAATAAGATACAAAGAGGGTTATTATCCAGCACCACCTGTAGATCAGCTAATGGATATAAGAGTCGAGGCTATTAATATATTAACTGATTACTTTGGATTCAATATAGAAGCTACTCACCATGAAGTTGCTACAGCTGGACAAGGCGAAATTGATTTCAGATTCTCTACATTAGCTGATACAGCCGATAAAGTTCAAACACTAAAATATGTCGTAAAAAATGTAGCAGCAAAGCATGGAATGATAGCCACTTTTATGCCAAAACCAATGTTTGGAGATAATGGGACAGGAATGCATACGCATTTTAGTCTATGGACAAAAGATGGAAAGAATCTAATGTACGATCCTAACGATGAATATGCTGAGTTAAGTCAAATAGGTAGATATATAGTAGGAGGAATATTAGAACATGGTAGAGCATTATCAGCAATAGTATCGCCAACCACAAATAGTTATAGAAGATTAATTCCAGGTTATGAGGCACCCGTATATCTAGTGTGGAGTAAATCCAACAGAAGTGCTGCAATTAGAATACCATCATATTATAGAGGAATGGAAAAAGCAAAGAGATTAGAATATAGACCACCAGATCCCTCGTGTAACCCATACTTGGCATTCGCTGCAATACTAATGGCTGCTTTAGATGGAATAAAGAAAAAGATTGAGCCTGGTGATCCTGTTGATGAAAATGTATATCATATGAGCGAAGAGAGGAAAAAACAGTTAAAAATTAAGGAATTACCTAGATCATTAGATGAAGCATTAGATGAGTTAGAAAGCGACAATGAGTTCCTAAAACCAGTATTTAATTCATCAATATTAAATACATACATTGACCTAAAGAGAGACGAAGCAAAAACTATGCAACAGTATCCTCATCCTATGGAGTTATATTACTATTTAGATGCCTAAAATTCCAATTTTTCTCAAGTTTCTTCTTATTTCATTTAAATCTAAATAGTAATCGAAAACATAATTTTTTACTGAATCAGAAAGGATAGAATAGTTAATACCTAATAAGTTGGCATAATCCATTATCCATCTATCTTTTTGAAATAAAAATGATGTGAAAGATTCTTCATAGACCTTTTTTATTAAGTCCTTATCAAGTTCGTTTCTTACAGCTAATGTACAACAATGTAAAGGTTCAAATGTATGTAAAATGGAATAACCCTTACGAGTTAAAATAGTGAAGTAAGGCTCCCAAATAGATATAGCGTTAATTTTATGATTTTCAAGATCAATCACCATGGATTCTGGAGAATCATAACTTTGCAAATTTAAATCTGGATTATATAACAATGACCATATTTCCATACTAGACATAGTTGTGGAGCCGACTCTGTCACAAAGGGATTCACCAATTATTCCACCTCCTCCCTTCGCCCCACCTCCTATAATATCAAAATTATTGAATATTTTCTTAAAAATTAATTGCGTTACTACTGGTGAAAACCCTATATTTATCTTACCTTCTACTAGATCTTTAGTTAAGCTTAGTCCATTATCATAAATTAGAATATCAACAAAAAACCCTTTTTCTTTAAGTGCTTTTACAAAAGGTATAATAAATGGATATTCAGCCGCCCTAATTATACCTATTTTTATAAACTTATTACTTAACTTTACTGATAAATTTTTTCCGAGCGATTTTTTCCTCTCTATGAGTCCTTGTTTCTCCAGCTCAGACAAAATTTCTGACAATCTACTTTTTGATAACCCACTAATCCTAACTAGTTCAGATTGAGGTAATTCACCAAACTTTTTTAAGATTTCAATAATCCTAGATTTTGAGTCACTCATTCAATAAAAAATCTATTTTACCTATAATAAACTTGTCTTCTTTGACGTTTCGAGTAATCTAAATACATAGTTCCTTAATGACACATTATTTTTGAATAACCCTCTCGTTGCTACTGATAATAAACTTGCCTCTCTATCTTTAACACCCCTAACGTATGCACACATATGAAGAGCATCTCCTATAACCATTACACCTTTTGGATGAATATCGCTATTCATTATAGCATCAGCAATTTGCTGAACTAATCTTTCTTGAATTTGTGGCCTTGATGCGTAATAATTCACAATCCTTATAATCTTACTAAAACCGGCTACTTTTCTTTCTTGACCTACTATATATGCTACATGTACTTTTCCTATTATAGGTAGTAAATGATGTTCACATAAAGAAGAAAAACCTATATTCTTTACAAGAATAATTTGGTCTTCAACTTCAGATATACCATCTTCGGATAGGTTAAATGTTTTAATTTGAGGTTGAGGAGTTCTAAGTCCACTTGTCATTTCTAATAAAGCTCTAGCTACCCTTAATGGAGTTTCTCTTAGTCCTTCCCTATCCGGGTTTTCCCCTAAAATTTCAAGGATCTCTCTTATCCTTTTAGCTATCTCTTCAACCATCTTTTCTTGGTTTAATGTCTCTTCCATAACAATAATGTTATTGACCCCCATTAAATATAAAGTTAAATTAAAAAGAGTACTAAAAAGTTATAAATACTTGAATGTAGTCTCAAGAACAATGGGTTTTCTCTTTGTTACAATAACTGTATCTTCTATTCTAATTCCAAATTTATTCTTTAGGTATATTCCTGGCTCAATAGTTATTACCATATTTTCTTTAAGTTCAGCATCTGAGTTAGGTGAAATTGAAGGATACTCATGAACTTCAATACCTACACCATGACCAGTAGAATGAATAAAATATTTTCCATAACCAGCTTTTTCAATCACACGTCTTGCTGCCAAATCAACTTCTGAAGCCTTTACGCCTTCTTTTACTTTATCAATAGCCTCTAATTGAGCTTGTAAAACTATTTCGTAAATTTTCTTTATTTCAGTATTTTCTCCTTTTAAAAAAGTTCTAGTACTATCAAAGCAATATTTTTCATACCTTGCTCCTATATCTACGACAGCATTTTGTCCTTCTTTTATTACTTTATCAGAGGGAATATGATGAGGAAAAGCAGAATTTTCTGCAAAAGCAACTATACTAGGAAACGCGTAATCTTCTGCACCTTCAGTTCTCATAGTCATGTCTATTATACCAGCTAGATATTTTTCTGATATTTCTGAGTTAGTTAACTTATCCTGAGCAATTTTCATCGCAGCAGTAGTTATATCTCCAGCCCTCTTAATTAATTCTAATTCTTCTTGGTCTTTTACTGATCTCATGATAGAAATATCCTTTGAGAGATCTATTATTTCAAATTTACTAAAATAATTATAAAAGATTGAAGAAGTATTTTGAATATCTAAACCAATTTTATTTTCTTTGATAAAATTAAGAATTGCATCTTTTAAAGAGCCTTTAATAATCTTTTCTCCTTCTAATGTCGTACTATATGCAACTAAATCTATTTCTTTTACCTTATCTTGTGCCCTATATAATTCTAGTAAAGGAACTATAAGAGTAGCTATACCATCACAATAAACCAAAGCAACAAAGTTACCTATATCCGTCGTTATATAATCATATCCAGTTAGGTAAAATATACTAGCTGGACTGGTTATTATTGCACATTTTAATCCTTTTACTTCTAATAGTTCTTTAAGCTTATGAAGGCGCATAACTCTCAACCTTATATTTAAAATTAGGTTCTCTTATAGCTATTGCTATTTCATAGGCTTCACGTATTAATTCAATTTTTTCTTCTAAACTAAAATCACCACGTAATATATCCATTATATCTATTTCTTTATCTTGTCTATATAAACAAGTCTTTAATTTGCCGTCAGCTGTTAGTCTTATTCTATTACATCCAGCACAAAAAATTGGGTTTGCATACGGTTTCACAACCTCAATGACTAAATTATTGAGATAATATCTTGGTCTATAGTGTTTACTTCTTATTTCTATTTTATCAGCTCTCTCTTTTAATATTTTCTCTATACTTTCCAATTTTTCATGATATTCAAATGTATTTTTACCTAATCCTACCGGATGAAGTTCTATTAAATGTAGTTCATCTACTCCAGTTTCAATAGCAAAATTAATTATATTATCTAATTGCGATATATTTTTCTTAGTTAATACAAAATTTAATTTTAATGGTCTTAATCCAGCCTTAATAGCTTCTTTTATTCCTTCAATAACCTTATCTAGTGCGTCAACTCCAGTAATCTCCTTGAAAAGCTGTTTATCTAATGAGTGTAAACTTACATTAACTCTATCTAGTCCAACTTCTTTAAGTTTCCATGCTAACGTAGATAAAAGAACACCGTTTGTTGTCATAGAAACTTCTTTTATACCTACATCTTTTAACTCTCTAATAATTTGCAATAAGTCCCTTCTTAGAGTTGGTTCTCCACCAGTAAGTTTAACTGACCTTATTCCATATTCAATTCCTACTTTAGCTACCAAAGAAATTTCTTCTGGAGACAACAAACTCTGAGAATTGTCTTCTCCTTCCATATGACAGAAAAAACAAGAAAAATTGCACACATGCGTTAAAGTTACTCTTAAATCCTCAATCGACCTTCCAAATCTATCAATCATTACACTTATTATCGTTTTGGTAAGTATTAAATCTTGAATATGAAAAACGAATTATTATGCCCTAAATGTAACATTAAGATGGATTTTATAGCTGAAGCCGAAAACAGTAGCGATGGGAATAAGATAGTTAGATATTTTTATAGATGCCCAGCTTGCGGTACTAGAGTTAATGACGAAATAATAAATATAAAGAAGGAAAACGATTCTATCATTATAAAAATTTCTCAACAGCTTTTTTAAAATAGTTATAATGAGTAAATGGTATAAGACTAAGTAATGGTAAGTTATTAAAGTTTAATAACTCCTTAACTATTTCTTTATTTGGAGAATAACCTTCAAGTATCTTAATGTAATTTAAATAAAAAAGTTGAGGATCCTTTAGGAACTTATATGACATGGAGAAAGCTAGAACTAATAAATCCCAAGAAAAGTAAGAAGTATTACTAGTTTGAATAGCTTGTTCTGCATCTATCACATAGACTTTTTTATTATATAAGAAGTTTTCTAGCTTAGTATCACCAAGGGCAAAATTTCTCTTATGTATTAAATTGATAGCTCTTCCTAATTCTTCAAATTGTTCAAGGTCACTGATCTCTTCTCCATCTATAAATTCTCTATACATACAGATAGTTTCTTCATCAAAATCTATAACTTTAGGTACTTTTAACTCATCACCCCAATTGTAAGTAAAAAAATTAATTTCTCTATTCATCCTTTCTAGAGGATTTGATGTATATGGAAACCCTCTAAATGCTGGTGATATCAAATACCATTTAAAAGATGAAGATGAGCTATAACATTTAACAACAATTTTCCTATTGTCAACGTCTATAAGCCTAGTTTGAATGTAAAAACCTTTGAAGAAATCTTCTAACTTCATTTATTATCTATTTTACCTCTAACTCTTATTAATTCACCATCATCATACACTTCCTTATCTTTTATTTCCAATAATTTATTTAAATCTATATCTCTTGGAGAAAAATCCAATATATCTCCATTCTTATTAAAAATAACTATTACCTCTGTAGCCACGAAATATATCTTACTTTAATAAACCTTTAAAAAATTAATTATACATACTCCTCTAACTCATTAACGTACTTAAATGCGTCATCTGGGAATATTAAAATAGTAGCACCTTCATCCTTACTTTCTCTTATCACTTTTTTGTATGCAGAAACAGTGGCACCAGAGCTTAAACCTATTAAAATACCATCATTTCTAGCAACATCTATTACTCCCTCTACAGCCTCCTTAAACTTAATCTCTATTATCCTATCAATCTTAGCAATTTTAAGAAACTTATTATCCTTATCATCTGTAACTCTTTTTATTCCAGGTATACGCTCTCCTTGCGCAGGTTCAACACCTATAATTTCTACGTCATCACCATATTTCTCTTTAAAATACTTAGCTATACCTACAATATGTCCAGCAGTTCCCATAGTAGCTATTATCCTTTTAACTTTAATACCAGAAACTTTAGTTTGCTCATCAATTTCTTTAGCTGTAGTTTCATAATGAGCTAAAACATTAATCTCATTATGAAACTGATCCAGATGAGTATACCCATTAAATTCACTTAGTTTCTTCACTAAAGGTAAGAGCTCAGTTGTAGAATTTCCTGCTGAAATGACGTTTGCGCCTAAAATTTTCATTAAGACTTTGAATGATGAAGGAGCAGTAGATGGTATAAACACTGTAAAATTTATTTTAAATATAGAAGAGAGTGCAGAAAGAGCTATTCCAGTATTGCCAGAAGTTGCCTCAACTATTGATTTAGCGTTTTGCTTGATTGCTTCTTTAAATAAGAATAGAGCAGTTCTATCCTTAATACTATGACTGAAAGGGTTATAGAACTCTAATTTAGCCCATACATCATTACCTATATTTAACTTTAATAATGGAGTAGGCCACATCCCTTGCATTAAATCTATGGCATTTTCGAAAACATGTACCTCTTTTGATGACACAATATTGACCGCCTAACTACTTTTAGTAACTAATAACTTAAAAGTATTATTTTCCTTTCTTCATTTTAATAACATATTTATTCCCTTCTTTCTCCCAACCAATGTATGTATTACCAGTCTCATCACACCATTTTTTTAGTTCTTGCACAGCAGCCTCCCACTTTGTTTTAACCACTATTTCCTCGCCTTCTTTAGCGTCTCTAAAAGCCCTTAATGTTTGAACCAGAACTACTGGACACACGTCATCAGAATCAATTATCATAAAGAGACCACCACATCAGCTTCTTTTGCCTCTGTTAAAAAAGTTATACTACCAGATAATTTCACACCATCAATCAAATCTTCTTTACTTGCACCTATTATTTTCAAACCTACCTCAT
Organism: Sulfurisphaera tokodaii str. 7; assembly: GCF_000011205.1. NCBI lineage: Archaea > Thermoproteati > Thermoproteota > Thermoprotei > Sulfolobales > Sulfolobaceae > Sulfurisphaera > Sulfurisphaera tokodaii. The sequence goes on along the minus strand of NC_003106.2, from coordinate 1,384,742 downwards.
CGACGTAGAATTCTACACCTTCTTTTAGTGCCTCTTCTAACATTTTATCAGCATCAGTTATCTTTAGTCTCTTCATTTGTAAATTTAAGAATAATCTTGCAAGAAATGGCATAGAAAATTTTCTCTTTGAACCTTTAATAAATAAAGCCACAGCTTGAGAAGTTACAAATACTTTAACACCCCAACCCAAAGCTTTAGCTGATAATGCTAAAGTAAGAGCATGATACATCGCATCAAGGCTATTATTCGATACAAGAACAATAAGTTTCTGCATACTTAATAAGAATAAGAAAAGTAAAAATAAAATATTTGCCAGCTATATTCGAATACATGAAAATAAGGGCATTAACAATATTCGTTACGAATTTTGACAAAAATAAAATAAATGATTATATTCAAAAACTAGAGGAAATAAAAGACGAGAAAATATGGACAAAAAGAATTGCTTTACCACCAACACCCAGAGACTTGTCTTTAGATAAAATAGCAGATCTCATTCCTATAGACTCTAAGGAAATAATTTTCTCACTATTTCATTTAAAATCTAATGATAATAGGATAAAGGAATTAGCAGGGATATTACATACAAATGATAAGATTTACGCTTCAGTTTTACTTAAAAGACCAGAAGAGACCAAAGATGTATCAGATTTTATATACTCCTTAGATCCTGAGATTTCAACTAGAGTAGCTGTCCTAATCTATGATGATTTCCTTTTAACTCCATATTTTCCAGTAGGATCCGCAAATACAATAACTGACTCTATTGGCATATCTGTATTATTTGCTAATGATTATCTACAAGGTAAAGGAAACATAAGCTTGATTAATGCAAACGAAATTGGGGCAAAATATGCTAAAGACTTTAAAGTTAGGTATTTAGGCGTTGATATTTCACTTTCCCCGTGGATGACTGAGAGTGTTGCTGATATAATAGAAAATAAAAGTGGAAAACTATTTTCGCCTGGTAATACTTTTGCAGTTTTTGGTATTAACAAGGAATTATTCAATTTAGCATGGCAAAATAAAATAAAACCTATAGGCTTCTCTGAAGTTATGCTACCAGTTGCCGAAGATATAACATTAATGAAAAGAGTTGAAGAGGAAAGTCTAAGATTACCTCATTTACAACAACTCACATTTGCTTGTGTTGCAGGATTGGACATGGTAGCAATAACCAGGGATAAGGATCTATATTATAAGATATTTCTTGATAGTATTGCAATTCAATTTAATAAAAGAAGACCTTATGGTATAAGAATTATTCCATCTACTGGTTCAGGATATATATTTATTAATGGTTATGGCAAAATACCCGAGATTAAAACTGTCTGATACCTATTTAAACTACTTTTATAAACTTTGAAATATATATAACACATAGTATAGTGATAAAAATGGAAGTACGTAGGGTTCAAAAATTTGGGAAATCAACATTAATGGTTTCCCTACCAGCTGAATGGGTAAAAGAAGTAGGATTAAATGCTGGGGAGAGCGTATATTTAGAAGTTGATGAGGATGGAAGCCTAAAAATCTATCCGCCAAATATGAAAATTCAAGGCTCTCCTAGAGAAATAAAAGTAGTCATCTCTAATCTTGTAATACCAGAAATAATCACTAGAATCATATATGGGCTTTATATTCTAGGATTTGATAGGATAGAAATAGAGAGTAAAGAAAAATTATTTAGTGAAGATTTACTAAGAAAAATTAAGGAATCAGTAAGGAGTTTAATTGGTTTTGAAATTACTGTCCAAAACGTTGATTATATACAAATACAATCTTTCTTAGACCCTACTAAATACACTATGAACAGCTTACTTAATAGGCTTATAAACAACCTAAAACAAATGCTTCATTATCTAAGTCTAGGTATAAAAGAAGGTAGTAGAACCTTCTTGCAAGAAACAATAGAATTAGAAAGGGAAATAGACCGTTTATATTACTTAGCATTAAGACAACTTATACTTTCACAATCAAATAGAAGCTTAGCATATATGATAGGTGTAAAAAGAATCCAGTTAATTGGAAATAGGATATTAATAAAAGCCATTGAAGAAGCTGCTGATGAGATAAGCGAAGCAGCAAACGATCTACTTGCATTGCCTCCACAAGATTTAGATGAAATAAAGAAATACTGGAACCAATTTAATGATTTGATAGAACAATCTACGGTAATAATAGATCATGCTATAAAAGTTCTTAATAAAGAAGATATTAAATTAATAAATGAGGCTATGGAAGAATTAAGAACATTAAGAAGAATATTAATAGCGGAAGCCACTAAAACTGATTCCATGGATAATTATAGATTAATTATAGTAATAAGAAGTGTAAACCTAAGACTGTACAATGCCATAAGAAGAATGGAACCAATAGTTGAGATAGCATTCAATAGAAGTTTAGAAAATACAAAAGAAATTATTGTTGAGTAATTTTCTTTAATTGTTGTAACACATACTCCCTTATTTCTTTTATAGAAGGCAAACTTCTTATTAATTTTCCATTTTCCATATATTTCACTAATAAAGGACGACAATCAGAAGAAGGAGGCTTCCCATCAAGAAGTGTTATAACGTCATGATCAGGTGTAGGCCCACATCTATAAACTTGTTTAGCTCCAGGCCATTTTCCTCTTTTAGTGAATGGAATCCACTTACCATCAACGTATTTTTCAACAATATCAGCACTAAAATCTACACTTGGAGGAAATGCTATACTAGTTCCTACACCAAAACCATCTACAACATCTCTTAAATTTACTACATCATCTTCATCTATACCTCCACTTACAATAATCTTAACGTTATTATAACCATGTATATTTAATGTCCATCTTACCTCTTGGATAATTTTCCTAAAATTACCCCTTCTACTAGATGGGGTATCTAACCTTACACCATAAATTCTATCCTTCAGTAATTCGGCTGCCTTTAGTGCTTCAGTTCTTTCATCCTCAAATGTATCAGACAATATTATCCTTGGAACGCTTGGAGGCATAGCCTCATCAAATGCCTTCCACGCTTTTACATTATCACCCACAACTAACATTAATGCATGAGGCATTGTTCCAGAAGGTTCTATATTAAAATATTCTCTATCAAAAGCTCCTGAGATCCCATCACAACCGCCTATATAAGCTGACCTATCCGCCATAGGAGCTATTGCTGGATGTAAAGCTCTTAATCCAAAAAATAACACAGTCTTATCCATAGCTAAACTTTTTATTCTAGCTGCTTTCGTAGCTATACTAGAGGAATGCCTAAGCATTCCTAGAAATGCAGTCTCGAACACCCCAAAATCTAAGTAATTTCCTTCTATTATCATTACTGGTTCTATTTCCTTAAATAAAGTACCTTCTGGCATAGCATAAATATCAACTGGTTTTCCTTCAAAAAGCCTAAGCACCTCCTCGAGGCCTGCAAATACAGCCCATTTATATCCTTCTGGTAAACCATAAGAATGAATTTCCATTCTTACTTTTACATTTGAAATTCCCAAGTGCTTCAAAGTTTGTTCCGCTCTTTCAAAATAAATATCCGTTATTTTTCCAGAAAGTATATCCTCTTCAGATGCAATATAAAATTTCATATCAACTCGTTAATTAAAAAGACAAGTTAAATTTTAAACCTTCAGTAGACGATCATATACTGGAAAATTTATGATAACACCTAAAATGGTGCCAGCAGATGTTTTCATACCTAGATTAGCACAGTATCTAAGAGAAAATGTAAAAGAACTACAACCGGCTGAATGGTCCTACTTTGCTAAAACCTCTAGCTTTAATGAAAGAGTTCCAGATAATCCAGAAATCTGGTGGTATGTAAGGGCTGCTTCTTTATTACGAAAATTATATTTCATCTCACCCTTAGGAGTTGGAACTACAAGAAGATTATATAGTGGACTAAAGAGAAGAGGAGCTAAACCACCGAGAACAGTTAAGGCACCTGGTCATGCTAACAGATTAATTTTACGCCAATTAGAAAAAGCTGGATTAGTTATAAGAACGAAAAAAGGTAGAGTTTTATCACCTAAAGGAAGATCACTTTTAGATAAATTATCATACGAAATGTTTAAAGAGTTGGCTGAGAAAAAACCAGAATTGAAAAAATACTTAGAATAAGGTGATGAAAATGAGTGACGAATATGACGCAGAATTAGATGAATTATTAAGAAGAAAGGCTCTCGAACAACAAAGAAAAGCATTGGAAGAGCAACAAAGAAAAGCTGAGTTAGAGGCAAAAAAAGATGCTATTCTAAGAGTCATCCTAACACCAGAAGCCAGACAAAGATTAGCTAATGTTAAATTAGTTAAACCAGAGTTAGCTGAAGCCATAGAAAATCAACTGATAGCTTTAGCACAATCTGGAAGAATACAAGCGCCAATAACTGATGAAGAATTGAAAGAAATATTAGCACAATTAACTAATCAAACTAGAAAAGATTATAAGATTACAATTAGGGAAAGGGGTTGGAAATGAGTAAAAATAAACCTTTGGGGAGAAAATTAAGATTGGCTAGAGCATTAAAAAGTAATTCACCAGTACCAGCATGGGTTATAATAAAAACAAATGGAAAGTTTAGATATAACTTCCACAGAAGAGATTGGAGAAGAAATGATTTAAAGGTGTAAAAAATGAAGGAGAAGGATAATTTCGAAATGGTAATCAATTTCAAGAGAGCTTTCATGGGAAGAAGAAATCAAAGAACCAAAAGAGCAATCAAAATGATAAGAAATATAGTACAAAGACATTTTGGAGCCGAGAAAGTAATAATTGACCCTCTATTAGCTAAGAGTATAACATATAACGGAAGAGACAAAATAGTAAGAAAAGTAAGAGTAGCAGTAAAAAAGATAGGAGAAAAAACATATTTAGTCAGACTTGCATTAAAGAGTGAATGATCATAGATAAGTTAACTATTTTTGGAACCGATAACATAGGGATATATATCTTTACTAATGATAAATATACTATAGTTCCTAAAAATTTGGATGTTGAAACAATCCAAAAAATCCAAGAAACTTTCAAAACAGAAATAATACAGACAACTATTGCTAAAAGCTTCCTTATAGGAATTTTTGTAGCTGGCAACAATAATGTTATATTATTACCCAGAAATGTTGATGATGAAGAAGTAAAGAAGATAAAAGATATAGCTAGAGATGTTAGAGTAGAAATTTTAGATATAAGACCAACTGCTTTAGGAAACATAATTCTCACTAATTCTTATGGGGCTTTAATTTATCCAGAGTTAAGTAGCATCGAATTTAAAAAAATAAAGGAAAGTCTACAGATTGATAATATAGAAAAAGGAAGCATAGCTAATATTATAACTGTAGGTTCTGTAGGAGTTATAACTGATAAAGCTGGTTTAGTTCACATAGATACAACAGAAGAAGAACTCGATAAATTAAGTAAATTATTTAGAGTAAAAATAGATACTGGTACTGTTAATTTTGGCAGTGCTTTTATCCATAGTGGTTTAATAGCAAATAGGAATGGAGTTCTAGTAGGTTCAGCAACAACAGGACCAGAGATTTTAAGAATCCAAAGAGCTTTTAGTGATTGAGATGAGTGAGATAAAAACTTACGTCATAAGAGCAATAGTAACATTTAATGCTTCACATTATCCAATGAAACAAAAAGTAGTTAAGTATGTAAGAGCATTAAATGAAAAACAAGCATTAGAGTACTTGTATTCATATTTAGGAAGCAAGAACAAAGTAAAGAGATATAATATAAAGATAGAGGAAATAAAAGAGATACCAGTAGAAGAAGCAAAAGATAAAACAGTAAGAGATTTAGCAAAGTTAAATAAAATAATAATGTGATATTTATGAGTAATGAAGAAAATCAGCAAAAAGTAGTTGTCTCTTTAGAGGATTTATTAGCACAAGCAGATGCATTAAAAAAGTATATTGATTATTTACAGAAAACTTATGCTGAACTACAAGATAATATAATGTCAATAGACTCCTCATTACAAGCATTAAAAGAATTACAAAATAGTCAAGAGCTCTTAATGGTAGGGGACAAAAGAGGAAACGTAATATTCAAGGTTCAAGGTATAGATAAGGCAAAAGTTTTAGTTCACTTAGGTCTAGAATATTATGCAGAAGTAGACCCAGATTTTGCAACTAAAGTATTAAATGATAAAAAAAGTGAATTATCAAACGTTTTAAGTAACGTAGAAAAAGAATTAGCTAAATCTTTAGAAGCCTATAAAGAAATAGCTGACATACTTAATCAAGCACAACAACAATTGCAAGCTCAACAAAATAAAGGTGGATAATTTGTTTTGATAAATTAAAAAAAGCATTTAATAATTTATTAGATAAAATAAAAGGAGAAAGCAAACCTGAAGAAGAAAAGAAAGAAGAAACAAAACAAACCGCTCCAACTTTACAAATCGAAGAAGCAAAATCTCCTCGATTAGAAGAAACACAAACCCAACAAAAGCAGGAAATTACAAATCCTCCAGAAGGAGTTCAAATAGTAGAAAAAGAAGAGAAAAAAAATATAATTACCACAGAAGAAAAAAAATCTAGGTTTTCATTTTTTGATTTTATTAAATATAAAACTATTAAAGAAGAGGATATCCAGGATATATTAGAGGAACTTAGATACCAACTACTAGAATCTGATGTTTCGTATGAGGTTACTGAAAAAATATTAGATGATTTGAAGAATGCAATAATTGGGAAAAAAGTCACTAGAAGTGAAGATTTAGAGGAGCTAGTTACTAATTCATTAAAAAAATCAATAGAAGAAATATTAACAAAAAACCAGAGAATAGATCTAATAGAAGAAATAAGAAAAAGAAATAAGAAACCATATGTAATTGTTTTCTTTGGAGTAAACGGAGTAGGAAAAACAACTACAATAGCAAAAGTAGCATATTTATTAAAGAAAAATAAAATTTCGTGTATAATCTCAGCCTCTGATACATTTAGAGCCGCAGCTCAGGAGCAACTTGCATATCACGCAAGCAAGTTAGAAATTCCAATAGTAAAAGGAAAATATGGTGCTGATCCTGCATCTGTAGCTTTTGATGCTATTAATTCTGCAAAAAGTAGAAATATTGATGTAGTACTAATCGATACTGCGGGGAGAATGCATATTGATGAAGATCTAGTATCTGAGTTAAAAAGAATTGTAAAAATAGCAAAACCAGATTTACGAATTTTAGTTCTAGATTCATTAGCTGGGAATGACGCATTAGAACAAGCAAAATATTTTGAGAATAATGTAGGTTATGATGCCGTAATATTAACTAAAGTAGATGCAGATGCTAAAGGGGGTGTGATTCTATCCCTAGCATATGAATTAAATAAGCCAGTAATATATTTAGGAGTCGGACAAGATTATGACAGTCTAATACCGTTTGATGCTGAATGGTTTATAAAAAGGCTTTTTAGTAGTTAAAGTTAATAACTAAACGTTTAACTATATCGTATATGAGTCTTTCACAAAGGTTAAAGAATTTAAGAGAAGATTGGAAAAGAATAATTTCCGTAGCTAAGAAACCTGAAAAAGACACATTAAATCAAAGTATTAAGCTTACCTTACTTGTTATGGCAATTGTAGGAATAATTGCTTATATTATTCAATTGACAGTAGCCCTATTACTACACTAGGGTAATAATTATGGAAAGGCCTAGATTCTCCAACTATTATGCTGTTAGAGTAACTGGAGGGCAAGAGATAAATGTTGCATTAATGATTGAAGAAAGAATAAAGACAAATAATATAAAAGAAGTATATTCTATAATAGTACCACCTAATGTAAAAGGCTATGTGATTTTAGAAGCTACTGGACCCCACGTGGTTAAGCTTGTATCGCAAGGTATAAGACATGTCAGAGGATTTGCACAAGGTCTTGTACAAAAAGATGATATAATTAAATTCATTTCTAAAACCACAATTGCCCCAGCATATAAAGTAGGTGATATGGTAGAAGTTACTTCTGGACCCTTTAGAGGTATGCAAGCTCAAGTAGTTAGAATAGATAGTGCCAAAAATGAAGTAGTTTTAAATATTTTAGAATCATCTTTCCCCTTACAAGTTACAGTTCCAATAGATCAAGTCAAACCTGTGAAAAAATAGGTGAGAATAGATGCCTACAAAATCAATTAAAATCGTGGTTGAAGGAGGAAATGTAAAACCAGGTCCACCATTAGCTCCTACACTGTCACAATTAGGACTTAATGTAGGAGAAGTAGTAAAAAAGATAAATGATGCAACTTCTCAATTTAAAGGAATGTCAGTACCAGTAACATTAGAAGTAGATACTGATACAAAGAAATACGAAATAAAGGTAGGAATACCAACTACTACTTCATTATTGTTAAAATTTGCAAATGCAAGTGAACCCTCTGGAGATCCAGCACACAAAAAAGTAGGCGATATAAAATTTGAGGATATAATCCAGGTAGCGATAATGAAAAAGCCCCAAATAACAGCAAAAACATTAAAAGCCGCAGTAAAATCAATCTTAGGTACAGCTCATTCTATAGGTTTAACAGTAGATAAGAAAAGCCCTAAAGAATTAGTTAAAGCCGTAGATGAAGGAAAATATGATGATTTATTAGCCAAATATGAACAAAAATGGAATGAAGCAGAAGGGTGAAGAACATGTTAGCCAGTAAGGATAGTTTAGTAGAAGCTCTTAAAGTTGCTCTTAATCCAGAAAATAACCCTAAAAGGAATTTTACACAAAGTGTTGAACTCATAGTTACATTTAAAGGAATTGATATGAAAAAAGGTGAGTTAAAACTTAGAGAAATCGTACCATTACCAAAAGAACCTTCAAAACCAAGAAAAGTTTTAGTAATACCAGCTTTTCAACAAATAGAATCTGCAAAAAAAGCAGAACCAAACGTATTGCTTACAAAAGAAGAATTGCAGAAACTTCAAGGACAAAAAAGAGCTATTAAAAAACTGGCAAGACAGAATGATTGGTTCCTTGTAGCACAAGATTCTATGGCTTTAGTAGGTAGAATTTTAGGTCCTGCATTGGGTCCGAGAGGAAAATTCCCTACACCACTACCAAATGCCGCAGATATTACAGAGTATATTCTTAGATTCAAAAGATCAACGCTAGTAAAAACAAAAGATCAACCACATGTCCAAGTGTTTATAGGTACAGAGGATATGAAACCAGAAGATTTAGCCGAAAATGCATTAGCTGTACTTAATACAATAGAAAACAAAGCAAAAGTTGAGGCAAACTTAAGAGCTATATATGTAAAAACTACAATGGGTAAAATAGTTAAAGTAGAATTAAAGAAGTGAGAATCATGGCAGTTATAACGCAAGAAAGAAAAATAGCGAAATGGAAAATTGAAGAAGTAAAGGAACTTGAACAAAAACTAAGGGAATACCATACAATAATAATTGCAAATATTGAAGGATTCCCAGCTGATAAATTGCACGATATTAGGAAAAAAATGAGAGGAATGGCAGAAATTAAAGTTACAAAGAATACATTATTTGGAATAGCCGCGAAAAATGCTGGTTTAGATGTATCCAAATTAGAACCTTATTTAACTGGTCCTAACGCTTTTATATTCACGAATAAAAACCCATTTGAAATTCAATTATTCCTTTCAAAGTTTAAACTAAAAAGGTACGCAATGCCTGGTGACAAAGCTGATGAAGAAGTAGTTATTCCCGCTGGAGATACTGGAATGCCTGCAGGTCCAGCATTAAGCATATTTGGAAAATTAAAAATAAAGACTAAAGTTCAAGATGGGAAAATTCATGTCACACAAGATACTGTAATAGCTAAACCAGGAGATCCAATTCCTCCAGATGCTATACCAATATTACAAAAACTAGGAATAATGCCTGTTCATATAAAACTTAATATAAAAGTAGCTTATGATAATGGTCTAATTATACCAGGGAATCAACTATCTATCAACTTAGATGATTATAAGACAGATATAATGAAAGCTTATCAATCAGCATTCGGATTAGCAGTAGAAATAGCATATCCAATACCAGATGTTCTAAAAGTCTCAGCAGAAAAAGCTGCAAGAAATGCTTTATCATTAGCTGCGGAAATTGGATTTATAACACCAGAGACTGTGCAAGCTGTATTCTCTAGAGCTATATCAAAAGCTTATGCACTAGCAAGTGCAATAAGCGGAAAAGTAGATTTAGGAATTCAAGTGCCGCAAACCCAACAAGCACCAGCTCAACAAGCTGAGAAGAAAGAGGAGAAGAAAGAAGAGGAAGAAAAGAAAGGACCAAGCGAAGAAGAAATAGGTGGAGGACTATCCTCATTATTCGGAGGATGAATTTATATATTAGTTAATACCTTTATGGTGTGATAGATATGGAATATATATATGCTAGTTTACTCTTACACTCAGCCAAAAAAGAAATAAACGAAGAAAACCTAAAAAATGTATTAACAGCTGCAGGTATAACAGTAGATGAGGTAAGACTAAAGGCTGTAGTCGCAGCATTAAAAGAAGTAAATATAGATGAGGTATTAAAGAATGCTACTGCAATGCCAGTAGCAGTAGCTGCAGCACCAGCAGCGGCACCAGCTCAACAAGCTGAGAAGAAAGAGGAGAAGAAAGAAGAGGAAGAAAAGAAAGGACCAAGCGAAGAAGAAATAGGTGGAGGACTAGCTTCCCTCTTTGGTTAAAAATCTTTTTTAATACAAACTCTTTTAATCTGCTTCTTAATTACTTAGATTATGGTTCAAGTTAATGAAAATGAGTATCGTTTGAAATTCTTTTTAAATAATAATTATAACAGAAAGATTTGCCAAGTTTGTCAAACACCATTTTGGACTAAGGATAAAGAAAGAAACGTTTGTGCTGATATACCTTGCACAGATTACTACTTTTTTGATTTAAATATTAAGAGCCCACCATTAACTGTAAGAGAAGCAAGACAAAAATTCCTCAAATTCTTTGAGAAAAAAGGTCATACAATTATTCCACCAAAACCAGTATTAGCACGATGGAGAGAGGATTTATATCTTACAATAGCGAGTATAGTTGATTTTCAACCTTTTGTAACTAGCGGAATAGTACCACCACCAGCAAACCCACTTGTTCTCTCCCAGCCCTGTATTAGATTGGAAGATGTAGATAATGTAGGAGTTACTTTTGGAAGACATTTAACAACATTTGAAATGGCTGCCCATCATGCGTTTAATTATCCAGATAAGCAAATATACTGGAAAGATGAAACAGTTGAATTGTCAAAGGAGTTCTTTGTAGAAGAAATAGGTATACCAGAAGAGGAATTAAATTATAAGGAATCTTGGTGGGAAGGAGGAGGAAATGCAGGTCCGTCATTTGAAGTAACTGTAGGAGGATTAGAATTAGCAACACTAGTATTTATGCAATATGAGATAAAAGATGGTAACTACGTACCTTTAAAATTAAAAATAGTTGATACAGGTTATGGAGTAGAAAGAATAGCATGGTTTACCCAAAAGACTCCCACAGCATTCCATGCAATTTACGGTAATTTAGTGTATACTTTCTTTAATAAGATAGGAGCTCCTCTAGTAGATGACGAATTACTAAAAACAGCAGCAATACTTGCTGGTAGAATAGACCCAGATAAACCAGAAACAATTAAAAGGCACAGAGAAGAAGTAGCAAAGAAACTTGGATTAGATTTAAAATATGTAGATCAAGAACTAACAAGAGCTGCTAGAGTATTCCAAGTATTGGATCATACTAAAACTATAGCGTTAATGCTTGCCGATGGTCTCGTTCCATCAAACTCTGGAGAAGGATACTTAGGAAGATTATTGATTAGAAGAGCATTAAGAGTACTAAGATTATTAGGAAGTGATATAAAACTTTATGAATTGGTTAAAGAACAAATAGAATATTGGAAGGAAGATTTTCCACAGTTGTTAAAGAATAAAGACTATATCCTTGATGTAGTTAATTTAGAGCAAGAAAGATTTAACGAAACATTATCAAAAATATCACTTACAGCTTCTTCTTTATCTAGAAGAAAAGAAATCTCCGTGGATGATTTAGTAAAACTTTATGATTCAAATGGTATTCCCCCAGATTTACTAGTTGAAGAAATAAGAAAGATAAATCCAGAAATAAAAGTTGAAGTACCTTACAATTTCTATGGCTTAGTAGCAAAAAGACATCAAACCGTACCATTAAAAGATACTAAAAAAGAGAAATTACCTAAAGATGTTATTGATTTGGCAGAAAACTTACCCCCTACCAAAAAATTATATTATGAAGATCAATATAAAAGATCATTTACAGCTAAAGTAGTTAGTGTATATAAAAACTACCTTGTACTCGATCAAACTACATTCTATCCAGAAGGAGGAGGACAAATAGGAGATACGGGGATAATTAAAGATGAAAAAGGAAATACTTACCAAGTAGTTGATACACAAAAAGTAAAAGATGTTATATTCCATATACTTGATAAGGAGCCGTCTCTAAAAGAAGGAGATGAAGTCTATGGAGAAATAGATTGGCAAAGGAGATATAGAATAATGAAACACCATACAGTAACTCACGTAATTCTTTCTGCAGCCAGAAAAGTACTAGGAGAACATGTATGGCAAGCGGGAGCAGAAAAAACACCGCAAAAAGGAAGATTAGATATAACACACTATAAATTACCCACTGAAGAAGAGATCAAGAAAATAGAAGACTTAGCTAACTATATAATAAATGATAGGAGGTCTGTAAGACCTCTAATAATAAACAGAACTGAGGCAGAAATGAAATATGGCGTTTCAATTTATGCTGGTGGAGTTCCTGAAGGAGCTGATGTAAGACTAATTGAAATAAAGGATTGGGATATTGAAGGATGCGGAGGAACCCATTTATCTAATACTTCAGAAATAGGAGCTTTAAAGATAATTAACGTGGAGAAGATCCAAGATGGCGTAATAAGACTAGAATATGTTGCCGGAGATGTTGTGGCTCAATATGCTAGACAAGAAGAAGATAAATTAAAAGAAATTTCCAGACAACTTTCTACTTCACCAGAACAAATAGAAGTAAGACTAAAGAGATTCCTAGAGGAATACAAGGAAAAAGAAGAATTATTGAATCAATACAGGAAAATGATGCTACAAGAAATAGAGAATATAAGCAAAAAAGAGACTGTAAATGGCGTTACAATTTATATAATTAATCTGTTTGATGAAGAATTAAGAAAAGAAGCAATGAGAAAATTAACAATGAATCAAAAAAGTATAGTTGTAAATATATCTAATAAAGGAAATAATAACGTGGTTGAAATAGCTACATCTAATGACCTAAGAGTCGATAAAATTATCGAAGCTTTAAGAAGAGAAGGAGGAAAAGGAGGAGGAAAAGGGACATATGGAAGTATAACAACACAACTAAATGTTGATAAAATTGTCAATACAATTAAATCAACAATTAATAATGGCATATGAGGACTATAAATACCTATTAAACAGAGGATATAATAGAAAGCCAGCCTTAGATTTAGTTACCGCTAGATACAACTTAAGTAAAAAGGAAAGGCTTTTATTATACAGATGCACTCATTCTAATAAAGAGATAGAAGAGGTAAAAAGAAAAATAGTTATTAACCCAAGTGAAATAGCAATTGACGGATATAATATAGCAATAACATTACTTTCTGCTATTTATGAAGATGAGATATTTTTATGCGATGACGGATTTTATAGGGATTTGGGATTAGGAAAAAGAAAAAATGACCCAGAAATACTTGAGGCACTTATTCTTGTTAATGAATACTTAAGTCATAAAGATATAAAATCTATAATTCTACTCGACTCTCAAATAAGTAAAAGTGGAGAATTAGCTTCTAAGCTTAGAAAACTAGGAATCAACGTCGAGGTTGTAAATAAAACAGATAAAATCCTATTACTTAGGAAAGAAGTAATAGTAAGTAATGATTTCTTGATTTTAAACAAAGCAGAAAGAGTATATGATCTTTTAGGAGAAATAATAGGTAACATATGGAATATTAAGGTTTTCAAAATACCCCCAACATAAGATAACAAAAAAGCTATAAGATAAAATATATAATTTTATAGCGGACCCGTAGCTCAGCCAGGACAGAGCGCCGGCCTCCTATTTTGGCCGGTGTATAAAGAAGACAGCCGGTGGTCCCGGGTTCAAATCCCGGCGGGTCCGCTATATATTTAAGTTCAAAAGCAGATTATTCTTTTGTGTTAAATGAACTATTAGATATAATTCATGACTTGAATGAAGATAGAATAATAGAAGCAGCCAATAAAACATTACAATTAATCAAGGATAAAGATGAGGAAGATATTATAAAAATAGCCGCAGAAATAGAAAAGGAAATAAGAGCTATAAAAGAGGATGATGAAATATATTATATAGTTAAACCGGAAACATTAGAAGAACTAAAAAGAATTAACCAGGAATTGAAAGATGTAAGAATGAGAAAAATAAAAGTATTGATAAAGGATATATTAAAGAGATTAAGCAATAATAATGTTATTATAGTTGAAGCATTAAAACCTAAAACAGAAATCAGGCCACATACTTACATTTGAGCACATCTTACGAATCTCCCAATATCACTCTAGCTAAATGTTTTCCAATAAATATTTCTGGTGTCAACTCTTCTAATACTTTATTTCCACCAATTAACTTATCTAAAAGAGTAGCTCTATATGCAAGAAAAGAATAAATAAATAATTTCCTTTCTTTTAATTCAAATGAAATTAAATATTTAAAATTATCACCTAAAATCCTATATTTCACTATTCTATCATATATAAAAGGACCTTCTAATTTTCCTACTAAACTTCTTTTAAGAACTAGACCAGTAATATCTTTTTTAAAGGGCAAAAGAAAAATCACCTTATTATCACTAGCTATGTTAAACAATAACCTAGGATTTGTAAGCAACTCTATAATTGAAATAGGGTCTTTTATTTCTAATATTTCTGAAAACGTAAAAACTTGCCATTTTGATTCACGGTTCTTAGTTATTATCATCTTGCTTATATATCAATTATAAAATATATAAAGCTTGAAATATCAATATTAACAATAAAAAGTAAAAATAAGAGTAGATTTCCTTAGTGTAGCAAAGTTTAAATAGAAACTTAATGAATGAAAGACTATTATCTCTTCATGATTATATTAACAAAAAAGAACTTCATGAGCTAAGTGAAAGAATTACTATGTATATCATACTATGAGACAAATTTAGTTTATTTATATAAAAATCTTAAAATAAAGCAAAAGGTAATCAGATTAATGCTCATGCCAAGATCATAAATGACGAAGCTCCTGATCCAACATTATACGACTTAACCAAGATTTAATTCCTAGAACTTAGAAATTTTCATAATATTTACTATAAAATATCATTTAACTAATGTTTAATCCTACAAAATATTTACAAATTACTAAGAATAAATTCACAACATAAATTAACTTCCGATGCTCACTAATATCAATGCTAAACTAGAGCTTTATGATTAGACAAGCCAATTAACATTTAGATAATTCACAGTATTTTCTCGATATTAAAACTAATATTAATTCACTTTATTTAGCAGATTTCATTAATATAGAAAATTAAGAAATTTATTTTATGAATAAATTTTTCAATATAATTCTTAGTTTTATGTTTGTTACCGAAGTACATCTGACTAAAAAGAGCTATAATCAAATTAATGTTATGCCAAGATGTAGTGATTTCCCAATAACTACTACTTATTTCACAACTTATTATAATCTTGAACTCTATCCTTTTTATGCCTTCTTTGGATTTTATTCATGTGTAATACTATTTATAAATTCTTTAATTATATGAATGTATATCTCTGGGTTAATCTTTATATTAAATATGTTAATTAATGTTTTGGAATAGATTTAAATATTTAAAATAATAGAATAAAATATGGCAGTTGAAACAGCACCCTCCTTAAGCTCCTTAGGCGGAATATTAGGAGGAATCATAGGCGGAGAAATAATACTAGATCAACAACAAGCTAATTGCGTAATAGAAAACCTAAAAAGATACAACTCACTAGAAACAGCACAAAGATACGAGATTTACCCCGCAATAGCCTCAAGTAGAAGAGTATTAAAAGAAGCCTCAAACTCCCCAGAAAAAATCTTCAGACAAGGAATACTCATAAAAACAACAGACACGGGAGATTGGTTTTACATAGGCGGAATCTCCCCATACTGGTCCCCAGACCAACTAATAGTATACCAAGGAGGATCACAAGCAACATCACCAGGAAAACTAAATAGAAAAACAATCGACGACCTAGCAGACAAAGGACTAGGAGCAATACCACTAATCAAAACAAAAACACCACCAACATGGTACAACCCACCACTATTCAAAAACTGCCAAGGAACATTCAACATCTTCTGGAACTACCTAGCAGAATTCCAGGGAGGCATACTAACAATATTTACCAACGCACCAATGGTAATGCATTATAGTCAGTTACTGGCTCTTGGAAAGGCTAGTTTAACATATTCATCGGGGGGTAGTTATTATCTTTCTATAGCTGCTAGAAATGATGTAATGCGTCCTGCCTCAGATACATATCCTTACATCTACTTTGCCTATGGCACTAACCCAGTGGTGGCAAAGAGTCACGGTTTGAAAATCTACCCCGGTTTTACATTTGATACTGTGACTAAAGAGGTCTTATCAAATTGTAGCGAAATAATGCCTAAGCAATATTGTTCTTTAAGTTTCCTAGACACTAGGTTTAATGATATTGATATTGGTGCTCTTGTTTATGCTGTGTTACCTTGTGGTACATCTTGCTCCCAGTTTGGTTTAGCTGGGTTAATTCTTGGTATTTCTCAAATAACAATTAAGGGTGTACAACTAGTTTATCTAAGAATTGCTCAGCCTCCTTCTGACTTAACTACTACTGCTATAATTGAGTGGGCTAAGATGATGAACGTTTATGATTCACTAAATAGTCTCATGGGTGCGAGTAAGAGGTTTAAGAAGGCTGTTTCTGATCTTTCTCTTGCGTTTCCGCAGTTTATTGCTACTGCTGCTGCACTCATTGTGGATTGGGTTGAGGTTTCTTATGATGATGGTTTAAAAGAGGCTGAGGAGAAGGCTAAGGAGTTGAAGGAGATGTATGATAAGGTTGTTGATGAACTGGCTGGTAAGCCCCCATCAATAACCAATAGGTACGTTTATAATCAGTGGTGGAAGTATAAGACTAGAGTAGAGGAGTGTGCTAAAGAAATAATACTAAACAACCCAGATATAACATATGAAGAACTATTAAATGAAGTAGACCAGTGCGCAATGTTAGTAAATTGCTCTAATAAAGCTCTGAATTATTAACTACAATCCTGTTTTCTTAACTTTTTAGTTAAATATCATCAGATGAGAATACCATGCTAAGTCCTTAAGAGAGAATTTTACAAGTTACAATACGTTAAAGAATAAGTAAGATACATGACTTAAAATACAGATATAAGGCATACAAGGATTTTATGTCAGTAGTATTTTAGAAAATTTAAAGAGCTCAATACTACTTCTAAAAACAATAATTAAAGCTCAAAATATTACTCGTATTTTAACAAGTTAAATCTATATTATATTCATACTTAATTACAGTAATATTCTGTTAGATTTGCTCAAATGAATTAATTTTCAAAAATGGAAAAAGATGTTTTATTTTAACAAAAATACAACAAATAAGGATTGATTAAAAAGAAAAGATCAGTAACATTCTTTGATTAAACGTAATGCTCAACTAAGATAATCCTAGTATAAATCGTCATAATCCCTTAGAATTTAATTACATTTTTAACTTCAATGTTTGCTACTAAATCTTTTAAATAAATAGGCTATTACATTAGTTACCCAAGCAATTACCAAACCTACTCCAACTCCTCTAAAGTATATATTGCCTTTAAGATATCCGATTAAAATAAATATAATGCTTAAAAATAGCTCGAGCAATATTAATGCTATAAGTAGATTCTCCTCCAAAATTCTTCTTCTCCATTCTAATAAAATCAATTTCTTAGTCATTTGCATCCTCTCCTATCTTCTTTAAGTAATTGTTTTCTACATATTTATAGAATGCTAAAGCTATAGTACTTAATATAAAGAAAATAACTACAGCTAATTTAGAATATTTTACTATTAATGCCCCTATTGCTGTTATAATTATTACATGCAACACTATGTTTATTATATGTCTTTTCCATAAATATTTCTTTTTTAAGCAGTTTAATATATAATTTTTTCTATAGTTAGAGTGTGTATACGGTTTAACCATAATAAATTATTTAACTTCTCCTTAGTTTTTCAAACGTATATAAGAGGCGTTATATACTAAACCTTTAATAACCTAAGTTTGCAAATGTGGGAGTGTTAGAGTAATTCCTTCTTTGAGAAGATAGTTAATTTAATTGATTTGCAAACTAATGAAAATATTATGCTTAAAGTAATAATGCGTGTAAATAAACTAAGAAGAAAGATTAGGACATATAAATATAATTTATAGTGAAGATAAAGATATAACTACAAATAATTATTAAATTAGTTTAATGCAGTTTTCTTTTACTGATTGAAAGTATACTAAGAGTATTATCAGTTATAGTCTAAAAGTCCTAGGAGTAAGAATAAATTTTTTATAAAAAGGTAGCCGGGCTGGGATTTGAACCCAGGTCCGAGGGGCCAAAGCCCTCGATCCTTGACCACTAGACGACCCGGCTAATAATAATATTAGAAAGTAGATTTAAAAAGTGAATGGCTTTCTTTTATTACAAAAGCATCTTTAAAAGTCATTAGTTTATTATGAACCTTTAAATCTTACCTATCAAAAAATATTAAGAGGTTAGTTGTTTTGATAATGAAGTTTTTTAAACGGAAGGACGATGATAACTCTATAACGGTTACTGATGATTTTGGGGAATGGTTAATTATAAGAAAGAACTCTAACGCATCGTTGATTAAGAGTATAATAGAAAAAACAATGAAGAAACTGAAAGTCAAGGATTGGAACCTTAGTTTATTATATTACGTTGAGGATGAAAAAATTAAGGGATTATTCTCTGTAAAAGGTATGCTAACTTTCTCAGAACACATTAGAGAGTTAGATTTTTACAATGCACTTAAGAACGTAACTTCTGATTATTTGACCTTAGGTGAGGTAAGATTAAGTAGATTAAGAGCTTGCAACACTACTTTTCTTTTCTTTTCAACTGATATGTTAATAAAGAAGCAGTCAAAGATAGATGAGGATTATATTAAGATGCTCTTACCTCCTAGGGGAGCTTATGGATATGAAATACCTTATGCTATGAAAGATCTATTCATCAAGATAACTGAAAGAACCTTAGAAACTAGTTGTCATTCTGTTTCTTTAACACTAAATAATGGGAGCTTTGAATCTATTTATCAATGCAGGGCTTTTAGGGAAATTGATACAGAAATATTAAAAGATACATTTTCATATTTTTCAGTAGAGCAGCCCAATGTTACTTTGAGAACTACCTCTCCGAGAAATGTAGAAATTCAAGTAAATATTCCAAAATTTAAGACTAAATATTTAATACCACTATTATGGGGTAACATATTAGCATCTAATATTGTTTGCTAAAATACTACTTATTTATATACCTTTTTTCTAATCTTAAACATGAGATTATGATAAAAGTAGCTGATCTTAATATTCCTGTTATAGAAGATTTCGACATAAATGGGAGAAAAGTTTTACTAAGAATAGATATAAATTCACCCGTAGACCGAAAAACTGGAAAATTATTAGATGATTCCAGAATTAAAGCCCATGCTGAAACAATTAGAGAATTACTCGATAAGCAAAATTCTGTAGTAATAATTTCCCACCAAGGTAGACCAGGAGATGATGATTTTATTTCTTTAGAAGAACACTCTAAAATCCTATCTAAATATGTTGGTAGGGAAATTGAGTTCGTCGATGATGTTATAGGTCCTTATGCTAGAGAAAAAATATCTAAACTAGGTAAAGGGGAAGCCATCTTATTAGAGAATGTTAGAATCGTATCTGAAGAATTAATAGAGGCTCCTCCACAACAGCAATCTAAAACTTTTTTAGTAAGAAAATTAGCCCCATTAGTCGATTTTTACATTAACGATGCTTTCGCAACAGCACATAGAAGCCAACCAAGTCTAGTAGGATTTCCTTTAGTAAAACCTTCAGCTGCAGGAAGAATAATGGAGAAAGAAGTTTCTGCATTATCTAAGATCTTTAACAAGGAAGACTCTCCAAAAATATTTGTTTTGGGAGGAAGTAAGGTTAGTGATACATTAAAGATAATTGAACACCTAGCAAAAAATAGAGTTGCTGATAGAATATTAACTGGCGGTTTAGTAGCAGAACTATTTGCTGTTGCGAAAGGTATAAATTTAGGTAAGCCTAATATGCAAGTTTTAGAGAATAAGGGTCTTCTGAGCCTAATTCCGAGAGCTAGAAAAATCTTGCTATCTGGTGCACCTATAGAAATCCCTGTTGACTTTACAGTGGAAAAACCTAGTGGAGAATTAAGCAATGATCCGGAGAATAATGTGAGTGGTATTATAAAAGATATAGGGAATACTACCATTGAAATTTATTCCTCTTTTATTAAGGAAGGCAAAGTCATTACATTAAGAGGACCTATGGGAGTTATTGAAGATGAAAGATTCAGAATTGGTACTAAAAGCTTACTGAAAGCCTCTATTGAAAGCCCGGGATATGTAATTATTGGTGGCGGTCATATGATAAGTATGCTTGATAAAGACGTAGAAATAAATCCAAATAAAATTCATGTATCTACCGGAGGAGGAGCGTTGCTTTTATTTTTAGCCGGTGATAAGTTACCGGCATTAGAAGCTTTACATATGTCATGGGTGATGCAAAGTGGAAAAAGTTAAGGTAGCTGTAAATGGTTACGGGACTATTGGAAAAAGAGTAGCTGATGCGATAAGATTACAACCAGACATGGAATTAATAGGAGTTGGTAAAACATCACCAAATTATGAGGCAATAATTGCCGATAAAAAAGGTATAAAGATATACACAGTAAAAGATAATATTGGTAAATTCGAAAAGTCTGGAATCAGAGTTGCAGGCACCATTGAAGATATGGTAAAAGAGGCTGATATAGTAGTAGATACTACTCCAAACGGAGTTGGAGCAACATATAAACCTTTATATCAAAGTCTCGGAAAGAACGCCTTATTTCAGGGCGGGGAAAAAGCTGACGTAGCTGATATATCATTCTCTGCTTTATGTAACTATGATGAGGCTAAAGGCAAAAAATATATCAGAGTTGTCTCATGCAACACAACTGGGATGCTAAGAATAATATGTACGATGAATAAGATTAGTAAAGTTGAAAAAGTTAGAGCTACAATAGTGAGAAGAGCTGCTGACCCGAAAGAGGTTAAGAGAGGCCCTATAAACTCTATTGTTCCAGATCCAGCAAGTGTACCTAGTCATCATGCTAAAGATGTTCTTACTGTAATAAAAGGAATTGATATAGTTACAATGGCTGTTATTGCTCCCACAACTCTAATGCATCTACACACAATGGTTTTAACAGTGAAAGATAAGGTTAACAGAGACGACATCATTAACACTTTCCTTAATACTCCTAGAATAATCCTGGTTAATTCCTCACGTACAACAGTTTCTTCTACTGCTGAAATTATTGAAGTTTCAAGAGATATGGGCAGAGTTAGATATGATATCCCAGAAGTTGTTGTATTTGAAGATTCTATCTATACTAATGGAAATGAAGTATTCTTAATGTATGGCGTTCATCAAGAGTCTATAGTAGTCCCAGAGAATATTGATGCTATTAGGGCTTCCCTTGGACTTATGGGAAAAGAGGAATCAATTAAAGTTACAAATGATACTTTAGGAATTATGAAAGGGTATCTATTATGACTGAGCCTACATATACCGTAAGTTTCTGGTTAAGAAAAATTTTAGTTCCGATAGACGGTTCAGAAAATAGCTTTAGAGCCCTAGATTTAGCTATAGACTTTGCCATGAGATACGGTTCTCAAATCTCAGTTATTCATGTATGTGAAGAGTGTAATGAACAAGCGATAAAAGAAAAAGTAGAAAAAAGAGTTAATGGAAGGGTAGATTATGAGTTTAAAATAATAAAATACTCAAGTAAAGAAAGTAGCATAAGTAATGAAATATTAAGATTTTTATCAGAAAATTCTTATGATGCAGTTATACTAGGTGCTAGAGGGCTATCAATAAATAGTGATATAAATATTGGCTCAATTGCTTTATCTATTTCAGTAAATGCACCAACAACAGTTATATTAGTTAGATAAGTAATGGTAGCATTTTTCCATTAGAATACTTTGATAAATCGACGCTGAATGTGTATTTGACCTCTAAATAATTCTTTCTAAATTCAATTACTTTTTTCTTTACTTCATTTGGATCTTTACCATCAATTGCCACTTCTCTCATTAGCTTTGCTATTTCTCTCATTTCTTCTTCTTTCATACCAAACCTGGTCATTTCTTGTACTCCTAACCTTATACCACTAGGATCTTTTACAGCACTAGGTGGATCATAAGGTAATAAGTTTTTATTAGTTATTATGTTAGCATCTTCGAACAATTTAGCTATCTTAGCACCTCCACCTAAGTTTCTAACATCCAGCACTACTTGATGGCTCTGAGTATAACCTAAATGCTCTCCTATAACCTTAAAACCTTCAGCTGCTAATGCCTCAGCAAAAGCCTTTGCATTTTTAGTTATTTGTTTTGCATAATCTTCACCAAAATACTTCATTTCAAGAGCAGTAACAGCAGTGGCTGGTAACCTATGTAAATGATGATTACTAACAAACCAAGGAAATATTGTGTCAGCAACTTTCTTAAATATTTCTTCTTCATTTGAAAATACAGCACCACCTTGAGGTCCAGGGAAAGTTTTATGCGTTGAAGAAGTCATAATATCTGCTCCTTCTTCTAATGGATTATGCCACGCTTTTCCAGTTATTAAACCATAAACATGAGCAGCATCATAGACTACTTTAGCTCCAACAGCATGTGCATGAGGGGCTAATTCTTTAACTGGATGAGGAAATAAATATAAACTTCCTCCCATTACAATAAATTTAGGCTTAATCTGTTCAATCATCTTTATGGCTTTATCTACATCTACATTCATTTTATCAGCATCATAAGGAAGTTCAATATGTTCTATGCCTAAAGCTCCCAATGTGCCAAATTTAGTATGACTTACATGGGCCCCAGCTTGAACTGGAGCAATTAATGCCTTTTCACCAGGGTTAGCTAGTACTCTAAACACAGCAGCATTTGCTATAGTCCCACTAGTAGCTCGTAAATCACAGAATTTAGTATTAGTAATTTCATTCATTAATTGCATAGCTAATGTTTCAACTTCATCAACATACTTTGTTCCTTGATAATATCTTTTATATGGCTTACCTTCTGCATATCTTGACATAAAGTCACTCATATAAACCGTTTCAGCTAAAGGGCTCATTACGTTTTCAGAAGCTATTAAATTTATTACCTCTGTTCTTCTCCATCTATTTTGTTCTCTTGTTAGCTCAATTACTTTTTCAAGCTCTTTAGGAATTTGACTCATATGGTTAAGTTAATTTTTCATAACTTTTAAACTTTGGCCCCTCTGCCTAACCTTAAATGGGCTTTACCTAATTCCTTATTCGCCAATGCTGCAAGTAAATTCAGTTCTCCCGCAAGAACAGTAGATGCTACAATTTCTGCAAATTTTCTTGCATTACTTCCAGGAGGATTACCTGGCCCATCTACTCTCATAATTGACAAAGCTTCCCTTTGAGTTGGTAATCTAGTACCCCCACCAATAGTACCAACTTCTAACGACGTTAAAGTCACAGAAATGTATAATCCATTATCTCGTATTTCAGTCCATGTGTACCCGGAACTGCTTTCAACGACTTGAGCTACATCTTGTCCAGTGGCTATAAAAATAGCTGTAACAATATTAGCAAAATGAGCGTTAAACTGAAACATTGTACCTGCCCTAGCTCCGCCTAACCAATTTTTCCTTAAATTAACTTCATGAATTAATACTGAATCAGATTTTAACACAGTCTTAATCACATCATTTGGAATTAATGCCTCTGCGACTACAGTCTTACCTCTACCATGCAGAGAATTTACTTGAGATTGTTTCTTATCACTACACATATTACCACTTACCGCCAAACATACAGCCCTTCCAAATTCTCTCTCAATAAACTCACATGCTTTCTCAGTAGCTACAGTAACCATGTTCATACCCATTGCATCACCCGTTTCAAAAACAAATCTAAGCCATACATTATTACCTAAAACGTATGGTTCTATGTTCATTAGCTTACCATGTGAAGTAGTGCTCTCTGCAATCTCTTTTATCTTTGAAAAATTATCCTTTATCCATTTTAGAAAATCAGCAACATCTTCTATGCTATTAAGTTTAAAAACTGGTGCTCTAGTCATTCCATCAAAAATTATCTTTACTCTTGCACCACCACTTTTAGTTATAGCTTTTGCACCCCTATTTACACTGGCTATTAACGCACCTTCAGTAGTTGCTAGGGGAACATAAAAATCTCCTTTAGCATAATCACCGTTTACTCTTAAAGGGCCTATAACGCCTACTGGTATCTGAATTCCACCTATAACGTTTTCTGCGTTTCTATTTTTTATCTCAGCATAATCAAGAATTGTTGATCCAATAGAAGGAAGTTTAGTATTTGTTAGTTTTTCTATAACTAATCTTCTAGCTACCATTGCAGCATTTGCTTCTAAAAAATTATCTATCTCATGAAGCTCGATCTCACCTTTAAGAGCCTTATTAACTACCTCATCAATTATCTCTTGCATTATCTATCACTCTAAATTTAATACCGTACTGTATTAAACCATTATTGGAATCAGCAGTAATTCTCCTTAGAACAGCTTCAACCTCAGCACCTTCTTTAATGTTATCAGTATCAGTAAGAGGGGCTAAAATCCTAACTCCTTCATCTAATTCTATTAATCCTACAGCCATAGGTAAAGCCTTTTCATACCCCTCACGTGACTGATAAGATATTGTGTATTCAATTAGTTTTCCGTGACCTCTTGAAACAATTTTCTTCACGTTAGTCGAACCGCATGAAGTACATAATTGCTGATAAGGATACATTATATTTCCGCATTTTTCACACTTGCCTAAAACAATTGAATATAAAGTTTCTTTTAACCTCCAATTTCTTGGAGGACTAATTTTCACTTTTAACTTCACCTCTTTAAAATTGAAATATAAGAAGATGTGACTAAATCGTCTGCCGAAATAACTACCCCACTTTCACCTATAGCTTTCTTTCCCGGAAATTCGCCTCTAAGCTGCATAACAACCTCAGCTAGCTGATAAATAGCTGTAGCTCCTCCAGGATAACCCCTAGCTTTTAGACCACCACTATAGTTTATCTGATAAGAATCCAGTTCTAGTAATGATTTACCCTTTTCTCCCAGACCTAATTCTTCTAACTCTAAAGCAGCCAATATGCTATAAGAATCGTGAATTTCTATGATATCATTCTTATTAGGAGTATATTTAAGTTCGTTTAGAGCTAATCTTATAGAAGGTAAACTTAAATCATATATATACTCGTATATTGCTCCATGAACATTTGCTAAATATACTGGAGTATCTGTGTACTTCTTTGCTACTTCATCATCAGTTAATAATATAATACCAGCTCCATCAGCTCTTGCAGCAGTATCAAATATTCTTAAAGGTTCAGAGACTAATTGAGATGAAGTAATAGTTTTAAGATCTGTCTTGAACCTCAAATATGCGAACGGATTTTCTACTGCATTATCATGCATCTTTAATGGCCAGTTTGCAAAATATTCATATGGAACATTATATTTTTTCATATAAAGTTTAGCTAAAATAGCTGCATATGAGTGGGGAGTTAATCCTAAATGATATTCATGATCGTGAAGTAAATTCATAGCTAAAACATCATTAAGCTGTTTTGAAGCTAGATCTGAAAATTTATCAACTCCAATTAGAAGTACTGATTTTGCTAATCCAGATTTTATAAGAGAATAAGCAGTATAAATAGAAGGTCCTCCATTATCTCCATTTTCTATTCTAAATGTTCTTACCCCTTTAAATCCAAGAGAAGATGAGAGTTTTACAGCTGATAAAGAAGATTTTCCAATACTCTCAGCATAACCACTTGAGACTATAACTACATCTGGTTTTATGTAATCTTTTACCTTAGTTTCTATTTGCTTATAAGCCTCTATAACTAAATCTTTTTCAGAATACTCATAATAGCGATCAATCTTTATGAAAGAAACTTCAGCTATTGAAACCATTACTCATACACCTTGTATTTGTTTGTTGTCTTTGCATAAACAGAGTATGAAATTACTTTCTTATTATTAATATAATCTTCAACTCTTGGCGCAAGTTTTTGCCTCTCTTCTATTTTATCTGTAACCAAGATACTAAATGCATCACTTCCAGCACCACTTCCAAAAGGAGCAACTAATATTCTTTGTCCAGGCTTAGCAATATCTAAAACCTTTGCTAAACCTAATAATGCTGACGCATTATAAGGATTTCCTATATACGGGGACACTAATCCTTCTTTGACTTTCTCTAATGGGACGCCTAGCTTTTTAGCAACTTGCAATGGGAATTTACCATTAGGTTGATGAAATACAAAATAATCAAAATCAGATATTGAATACCCACCCTCTTTAAGTAGAAGTTGAACAGCAGATATAATATGGGCAAAATAAGCTGGTTCACCAGTAAATGCCTCACCATGAAGTGGATAAGGCATTCCATCTCTTCTCCAAAAATCTGGCATATCAGTTGTATATGAAGTTGCATATTCTATTATTGCAGAAGATTCATCTGCTGGACCAACAATATATGCTACAGAAGCGGCAGCAGAGCTTAATTCTAATACATCACCAGGATTAGATTGGGCTACATCACTTCCTATTACTAAACCGTATTTTATTCTATTTGCTTCAACCATTCCAGACAATAACCTTAAACCTACTGATGCTGCCCTACAAGCAAATTCTAAATCTGCACTTAAAGTTTCATGTGATATACCTAAAGAATCAATAATTATTGTAGAAGTAGGTTTAACTGCATAAACTTTAGATTCAGAACCAAATAAGACGGCTTTGATTTCAGAAGGATCGATTTTTGCTCTCATTAAAGCATTTCTCGCTGCCTCCCATGCCATTGTTGTTGAATCTTCATCGTGAGAAGGAACTGCTTTTTCCATCAAACCCAAACTTTTTACAACACCTTCATCATATCCCCATAGTTTAGCTATTTCTAGGACATTTAATCTATAACGAGGAACATATGCTCCCCATCCTACTATCCCAGAACTCATTGGCTAATATAAGAACATTTTTAAATAAAAAGAGTTTCTACAATTGTCTATGGATTCATAGACTTTTGTCGAATATAAGTTTTAAAAAGGAATTAGGAAATAAGAGTAAGGGAATGATGAAAAAATAAAAAATGATTTAATGATTTACTCAGCTCACTCTGAACTTCTATCAGCATAAAACATTTGATACCGTTTTGGTTTAAGTTGTGATACAATATATTCAAAAGCAGCTTGAGGATTACTATTTTCTCCGCAAGTATATACATCTAGAGTAGCGTAATTATATTCTGTCCACGTATGAAGAGCTATATGACTCTCTTCCACTAATGCTATAACTGAAACACCGCCTTTTTTCCCACCAAAATTCCATGACTTTATTTCAACTAACTTCATATTAGCTATTTTTACAGCTTCTAATACTAAATTATGTAAAAAATCTTTATCATTTAAAATTTTTGGATCTATATCATATAAATTTCCAAAAACATGTTTACCTATTATTCTATCTGTATTAACCAGAGAAATTAGTTGAGAGCTCATTTCTTTTCCTAAGGCCCTCCAATTAGCCCTTAAATATATTATGATTAATAAAGTAATCTCTCCTAATTAGCCTTTGAATTAAACTCAAATACTATCAGCAAGAATTACCTCTTAATGAGAGGAATATATATTCTTGGCATAGTAATAATATTATTAATTGTGATTGGAGTATTATTTTATTATGAAAATATAAAATTTGATATAAATGTAATACCATATAGTTTAACATATGAAAGCACATATCCAGGACATTTCATACTGAAATTAGAAGTAAACGCGATAAACTACGGGATATTACCTATGACCCTCACAGCATCAATAGTTTTAGGAGTTTCTCTACATATAAATTCCTCAATTACTGGAACTCTAAAACAATATATAAACAGTACGACAATAAGTGTTGGACCAACGAGCAAGAGTAAATCATTATTAACCTTTATCTTACCAAATAATATAGAATTTATATCCTATGTATACATAGAAGCATCAGGATATTATAACTATCATTATAATAACCAATCAGCAACAAATCTCATAACTCAAATAGATCAGATGATAGAAAATGTTTATAAGATAGACGGATTACCAATAACTACTATAACAGCATCAACAAATATTAGTTTAATAAAATCCGCCCAACCATTATATTATCCAGTACCTTATAATATAACATATTTCTATAACTCAACTTATTATGAAAATGTTTACCTTATTATGAATCCATCTAATTTTAATATAAAAACAGGGACTTATAAAATAGAAGTATATACAAATAACACTAAGATCTTCAGTACAAGTATACAGATACCATATGAATATAACGAATTATTAATTCCAATACTGACAACGCCATTGCTTAAATATCCTAACTCGTCCTATATAATAAATGTAAATATACTGTTTGAAGGTCCATCAATATATTACATTTCAGCTAAAATAATGATATGAACCCCATAAGTTAGGGAATTAAACTTTATAAGCCTTAACACAATATTTTTATTGTCGCCGCCGTAGCTCAGCCTGGTTAGAGCGCCGGACTCATACGGTAAGGGGACATCCGGTTGTCCGGGGTTCAAATCCCCGCGGCGGCACTTACGTAATTCTTTTCGTAAATTGAAAGGGGTTTACGTTCTCGTGAAGAGAATTATCGGAAACGCGCGAGGAAGAAAATGGAAACGAATATATCAGTTAGGTCTCTGATATATTTATCAGAAGGGTAAATCATGATAGTGGACGTTTCCAGTTTAAGTGAGGAGCAGAAGATAAAAATTGTAGAAACTGTGCTGCAAAAGGGTATATCCTACAAAGAACTCGGTATAGACAGAGTAACGTGGTGGAGGTATAAAAATAAGAAGAGGAAGATACCGGACGAAGTAGTTCAAAAAGCAGCAGAGTACTTAACACCGGACGAATTAGTCCAACTTACCTATAGTATAGATATATCAAAGATAGGAATAAACGAAGCGATAGGGGTAATAGTAAAAGCTACTAAGGACCCGGAATTCAGAGAGTTCTTCTTATCATTGCTGCAAAGGAACTTGGGGGAGTTCATCAAAGCTGCTTCCTATTCATACCCTATCACGCAAGAAGATTTACAAATGTTTAAGAAATTGATAGAAAATAAAGCTAAGAACACATTCGAGGACTACTGGCGGTATATAAACAGGATCGCCAAGGATAATAATTATGTTATTTCTCCAGATAAGATAAAGGACTATATTTTAGAACAATTCGATGAAAGTCCCCACAGAGCGAGGCAAATGGCTACAGTATTGAAACTTTTCATAAAGGAAATAGTTAGAAGTAAAGACCCCATACTTGCACAGATCCTTTACCACAGCTTTTCCATACCCAGACCTAAAACTAAATACAAACCGGCGGTGCTTTCGCTTGATTTACTCAAGAAGGTCTTCAGCGAGATCCAGGAGCTGGGTGCAAAGACTTACTTCTTAATCGCTGCAGAAACTGGGTTGAGAACCGGTGAGCTCTTCTACTTGTCCGTGAACCAAGTGGATTTGCAGCACAGAATAATTAAGTTATTTAAGGAGAACGAGACTAAACGTGCATATATCGCATTTTTACATAGAGAAACTGCTAAATGGATTGAGGAGAATTATCTTCCTTATAGAGAGAACTATATTAGGAGACATTGGGGAGGAGTTAAGGCTATTGGGCAAGACATTGAGAAGTGGAAGATGAAGTTCTTCCCGATGAATGAAGATAAGATGAGGGCAGAAATAAAAGCTGCAATGCAAAGAGGTGGAAAAGTATTCAGGCTTTACGATCTTAGAGCATTTTGGGCAAGTTATATGATTAAACAAGGAGTAAGCCCCATGATAGTGAACATTTTACAAGGACGTGCTGCGCCAAACCAGTTCAGAATTTTACAGGAACATTATTTACCTTTCTCAGAAGAAGAATTACGAGAGATTTATGAAAAGTATGCTCCAAAATTACTGACTTGAGATAGGCTCTAAGACCAACGTTACTTCTATGCTTTCTTTGATTAGTCTTTCCCAAATAGACGCTAATTCTTTTGATAAGATAATTGCATATTTCTCTCTTCCAACTTTGAAAGGTCTTCTAACACCCAACTTCAATGTTTCGTTTCCTATTATTATTGTTATAAAAGCTGGAATAGGGATTAGATCATTGAAATCTTGAGGTATATAAATGGTATAATAGGTATAGTTTCCCTTAGTCTTCTTATATATCCGACGTTTCGGTATCACCAGGGGCATCGATAAAGCCACTGCCCTCACCCCTTAAACTCCCTAGTTTCCTCTCTCAACTTTTCTAACACTTTTTTGAGATGCCTAGTTTGAGCTTCAGGGTTCTCTATGTTTACTGCTATCTCCATTGCCTTGTACAATATATTATTTAGTTTCCTAAGCTTTTTATTTTCCTCTAAGAGCTCTCTGTTTTGTTCTTTTAGCTGTTCGTTCTCTCTCTGAAGTCTCGCTATCTTATTCTGCAGCTTTGTAATAGTGTCAATAGCTTTGCTGTACTTGAGCTGCAGCTCATCTAGTTGCTGATAGACTTCATTGATCGTCATTTTCCACGCCCTCTTTATTTACCTTCTCAATTAAGAACTCTATCTTTCTCTTTATTGGATAGCAATTACATGTCTCAGCATCTTCGTAAATATTTTGAAGCAAAAGGATCAGAGTTGATTTCTTCATAGTTCCTGCACCCTAATTTCCTTATTCTGATAATTTTCCCCAATAATTTCTACATTATCTGATTTTCTATATACTCTGCCGAATTTTTTACATGATAGATAATACTCAATAGCGTCTCTAATTATTTCTGAAACAGTCCTCCTCTCATTAATTGCAGCCAATTGAAGTCTGGCAATAAGCTCCTCATCAGCCTTAAATGTTACGACTCTCATCACAATACACCTGGGACTACTGGCTTTCTTTCAGATTTCTGACAAAACTCTACATCTTCACGTATCTCTAAATCATCAATAAAGTCCTTATCATCTTCAGCGATTTTCAATAAAAATGTGCAAATTACGTGCTTGCAATCCTCATCTAATTCACTAACATGCATTACGCGTCTGAACCGGACCCAGCAGTCTGCTATTTTTTCTAAAGTACGCTCGTCCAGGTTCATTCCCAGCTCACCTCGTTAAGAGCTTCTTGAAGTTTTTACGATAGACATTATAAAGTTCAGCAACATGGTGACACAGAAAACCATGAGCTCCAGCTTCACAACTGCAACTAAATCTAACCCAACCATCATTATTGATTATGATCTCGGCATGATGCCACATCCCTGGCCTGCTCTGGCTTGCGATGTCGCCACTAATTCTGATAGCACCACCCTCATTATTGACTAAAATTACCTTGACTTTCCCGTCCACGCTTACATATTTATATTTAGTATTAGTAACTGCCACGATCCTCACCTCAGTCCTCTTGCGGTAAACTCCCCAGTTTACCGTTTTGTTTTCTAGTCATTTCCCTAAAACTCCTCAATAGCATAGAATCTTTTTTCTCTTCAATCATCTTAAGCTGCTTTTCGTAATATGTAAGCTTGTTAGAAACCTCAACAGCGTCATATTCAATATTGTAATTTATGTATTCTTCCAGTGCACTGATCAATTCGTTAACCTCCTTCATTATCCTCCTTGCGGCTCTGTCTACTGCTACTAACCTTACAGCTTTTCCATATAATGCATAAGCTTTCTCTAAGTACTGCTGTAAAATAGAAGTAGTCTCAGTCATGTTTCCTACCTCCTTTCCTTATTTTCTTCAATACTACGATGCATTCTGGACAAAGTTCTTCAATCTCTAGCTTCTTCATCGTTGCCTGCTCATAATCGAAGATTTGTCCTTGTAATGCTTTGTTTAATTCTTCTGCTACAGTTTCATCTGGCGCTAATACTTCTAATTTATAATATTCCTCACTCATCTTCATCACCCTCTTCTCCACCCTTCAGCTCCTCTGCCCATCTCTTCTTCTGCTCCTCCTCTATGTACTCTATTAGCCTCTCTAAGTTGAACAACAACTCCTTAGTACTATCTTTAGCCTCAGTTGCAATTTCATATATTTCGGATTTAGACGCGCTTTTCTCTAATAGCTCATCTAGCCTCTTTGTCAGCTCTAACACTTCTTCCGCAATATCGCTAAATTTAGGTCCTATACCCAATATTGTCATCACTCCTCAGCCTCCAGTTTTTCTATAATCTCTAACATCCTCTGTGCCTTCTTTTTCAGTAAGTCCAACACAAACTTCTTAGCTTCTTCATTATTCTCAATGAGCCATAGAATCCTCTCATTCTTCAAATGCGTGTCTCCCCTGGTCAGCTTATACATTGCAGCCCTAGTTAGGACCTCCTTGAAATCCTCCGAAAATTTTTCGAATATTAGTTTCCTTTCCTTCTTGTCAAGTGCCTCAACTAAAAAAAGAAGATCTTTTTCACTTACCTTCATGTCAACTCCCCGGTTAACGGGTTTGAGGGTTTGAGCCACGGACATTTTTGTTATCACTATGATACGTATAACGTATCAAATATATAAATCTTTTGATACGTAAAGCGTAGAATAGGTTGATATTAGTATAAATCTAATTTAATCATATGCCAGAAAGTTTGGTAGTCAGAGACCCTAAATATCTAGGTAAGTTCATTGCAGTAGACGAGAACTTTAATATTATAGGCTATGCCGATTCTAGAGAAGAACTAGAAAAGGAGTTAGCAAGAAAGGGTTATAGTATAGCAGATTACGATATAATATATGTCCCTAAATCCCTCAAAAAAGACTCTGAAGGTCATTAAATTTTCGGACTTCTACGGAAACCTTATTCCTTTACTGAAAATAAGGTTTGAATGCCCTAAACTCGGAAGGGACAAATTGGTACTAGGGCTAATAGATACAGGCAGCAGATATACGGTTGTAAACAAGTATACCGCTAATGAATGTTTCACAGAAGATGAAATGAGATCCAGATACGTAGACAGAGTGATAATTAATAATAGGGAGTACTATAGATACTCATTTAGGTTTTCCTTCCCTCAGCTAGACGAGATAAGCTGGAACTTTAACGCTGCTATAATAGAGTATAACCCTTATCCAGAAGAAATAGTCCCGGCTGTAATTTTAGGCAGAGAAGATTTCTTACGCAATATTATAGTATGTATGTATAAATCTGAATGGATGACTTTATATATTGATTAGTAATTTTCGGTGTTCTCAGTCTATTATTTATTAGGTTATATTAATTGATCGTGTATGGATAAAGATAGTTATCTGAAAGGGTTTGAAGACTGTTTAGATTTAATATTAATTGAGCTCAGAAAAGCAAAAAGCCTGGAAGATGCAAAAGTACGAGTAGAGGTAATATATACCGAATTGAAGGAGAATAAATATGAAGCTATTAGAAAAATGCTAAATTTAGATTAAACTTCAACTGAAGGCTTTTGCGGATGTTTAGAACTCTCATTAATAATCTCTACTATTTCTTTTAGCCTCTTAGCAACTTCCTTTCCATACTCGGTCAAATATATAAGCCTCCTTCTTGGGAACGTGTCCTCCCTCTTATCGTAAACTAAGCCCAATTCCATTAACTCATCTATAGCCTTTTTTATCGCATTCGGGTTGCTTTCTGTTTTGTCAGATATGTCCCTGAATGCTGAGCCGTCATTCTCTAGAAGGAATAATAATACCCTTTGCTGCATTTCAGTTAACTCTGTACGTTTCACGTAGTAAATTATACTAAGAATATGTAATGAATATATGCATACTGCTACGTGACACGTACAAAAAGATTTATATATTTGATACGCGACACGTATCATATGAAAATAAGAGATATGTTAGTTCTCCCGTCGGCGAAAATCTTACTGGTCTTATTAGACGGTCCAAAAAACGATAAGGAAATAGTATCTATACTAAAGATGAGCTCAACAACATATAATGAGAACATAACATGGTTATTGGCACATGGGTTTATACAAAAGACTTCTGATGGCAGATATATACTCACAGATAAGGCTAAACAGCAGTTAGTTAACGTATTTCTACCACTCCTAAAATACATAGACAAATTGAAAGAAACTATTGCAGTTTCAACAAGTTAAAAAGAAAAGAAACCAGGGCGGGGGAGTTCAATGAAAATATTCTCTGCAATTCTTATAAGCATTACGCTGATACTCATCATCTTCTTCATTCTTCTTCAATTGAATTCTCTACTAGAGAGCGTTAACTGGGGGGTTAACGCATGGAACTCGCGATAGGCTATAATCCGTTAATTAAGAAGCTTCAAGTCGATGGCTATATTATTTATCCGAGGTTCTTCGACGATAAGAAAGCGCTACTCATTCGGAGGGACTATAAGGGTTATCTGAAGAAACTTTGGTCGAACAAGGACAAGATACAGATAGCGATTTACCCGGACAATATAGACCGCATATTACCGATCCCGCGTAATATACGGTACATAGTACCCGTCCACGACCTAAGCCAGATTGAAATAGCCGATAAACTCAGGGAGAATAACTATAACGTACTACTGGGTTATGCAAGCGACTCCAGGTTTAGGAATTATACTATTGAAGACTTCATCAAACACAGCAGATACGAAAAGTGGTACCTGGGTATTTCTACGAAAAGAGAGTTGACTGAAGCAGTGAGGTATGGTTTCAATTACGGAGATATTACGCTGATGCTTTTAGGTAAATTTGAGCAAATAAGGGATCCGAATTACGTGATAAGGAAGCTCAAGGAATTGCTGAGATATACGAGACCCCAGGGTAGGCAAACGTCGATCTACGACTTTCTGCGTTAACCGGGGGGTTAACATGAAGGAGGAGCTCCTGCAAGTAATCTACGAGGCTAAAGGGGAACTAATAAAAATACTCGGCGGTTTGAGGAACACTATACTAGGTATTAAAGACACGAAGGACCTCCTGAATATACCCGCATGGCTGAAGAGCAGGCTGAAGGACGAAAACGGATACGTCGAGTTCAGGGAGGCCGGATATGGAGACAGAATACTGGTCATTTATCTCGAAGACCCGTGGACCGGAGACAACATTAACAAGAAGCAGAGGAGGACGGCCTTCGTAATCTACTTTTCTTACCAGACCTCAAAACCCGTCTCCAGGTCACAGCTCCGCTGGAAGCTGAACCAGATATACAAAGTAGTGAACGGATTAAGGGCGAAGGGCTACCACGTGTTCCCGGGTATCTTCGCATACGCCTTTTCGGACTTAGCAGTAAAAGAATTGGAGAAGCATAAGATCAGGGTATTTACTACTTCAGAACAGTTAAAGCAGTGGATTTACGAGAAAGTGCTGACAAGGCTTAAAAAGTTGGTGGAAGTGGCTAAATTCACCTTCCAATTCGATAAGATTTTCATATTTCTGAAGAAGGTGATAGAGTCCTTAGGTTACGAAATACCAGGAGACGTATTGGAAAGCTGGGTATTAAAACCGAAATACCCCGGTTCCGGCAAGTAAACTAACAGTGATGAGTATCGATAATTTTTCTCATTTTTGTAATAAATATTCTAACTTACTGTTAACTCCCCGGTTAATTTCAATATCTTTCTTTTATTTATACCAAAACTGTTTACAATAAATCGAGAAATTTATTACAAAAAATTGTAAAAATTGCTTTTAATAACAATCAATTAGCAGTTTTCTTCACATATTTTGATAAAAACCCTAACTACATTGAACAGATTTATATTACAATTTTTACGGGGCTGAACAGATTTTTATACTAGGATAACGTTCTTTAGGAAGAGATATAAGTTCGAAATCATATAATGAGTTGAAAATTGAACAAACACAGGCTTAGGATAACACGTTATAGTATACTGTAAAAGTAATTATCTAACCAAATATCATAAAAAATAATATATAAGGAAGTACTAGTTCAGGGTACTGCAAGCAGAACTGCTAATTCCCCTTACCTTTTCGGTTATTTAACAAACCAAACTATGGTCAGACTTATCGCCAAATCTTCTACTAAACTATAGCTAATTGAATTTTTATATTTTCTAGAAAATTTTTTAGGAGCTAAGAAAGGTCTTGCATGAATAGATAACTATCTTGAACTTAAGCTTTTCATTTTAGCAGTTGTTCTACTTTAACGTAGCTTAAAGATTTTCAGCAAATTTAGTGTATCAACTAAACACATCTCAACTAATCTGAGGATTTTATCCTCATATTTTTAATTAACTAAACACTAAACTAAAAACTTTATCGGTAGTGCCAAGAATTTTGTATTACCGAGAAAATTAGAACAACTGCTATCATTTTTTCTCTACACTCCGCTTAGTAGTAGTTTGTGACAATAGCAGTTTTTCTCAATAAATTCCACAATTTGGCTGCAAGTCCTTAATAGATGTATCTGTATTAAACATAATATCTCTCGGCATACCGTGGACCTTGATCATGCCAATCATTTATTGTAAATATTAAATGGAAATCTACGCACATATTTTGCTTAGCCTCATAGAAGAGCTTTGCTTTGTTGAATACTTTAATTTTCTTAGATATTAAGCCCATCAGTTTTTCTTAAATTCAAAATCAAGTGGTAGATTAAAAAAGTTTAACATCTGTTCAGATAAAAATTGAAGAAATCCATAAAGCAGAAGATTTTTAAAAAATTTTAATTAGTAGGAAATACAATACATCATGTAGACAATATTTAAGCTTTCGGGGTAATTAGATTTGGCTTTAGATAGTACGGTAGAGGAAAAAAGAGCGAGCGAGATTGGTTTATCTCAGCAGCAAATAAGGGAACTGCTCGATAAACTAGAACATAAAAAAAGATCTGAAGCTGCAAAAAAAGCTCACGCGACTATGAGAAAAAGAAAGATTATTAGAAATCTGACAGAACATTATACTCTTGATATTTTCATATTTAATAGGGACGTAAGGAAGGTAAGTTTTGGGGAATATGAGATAAAGCCTCCTCTCGTTAAGCCTTCAAAATTAACGTATGTAGAGAAAGGAGGCGTAGGAAAAGAACTTAGTGACGGTTGGGCAGTAAATTTTGCAATAGGATGTATTCACGCTTGCCCGTTCTGTTATGTAGACAACATTCATAAGAGATTCACTGTAACGAGAGTTGGAGATATTATTCAAAGGCCCTGGGGAATGTATTTTCTGAAGCCTAAGAACATTGATGAAGCAATAGAGAAAACTCCATGGAGGAAATGGAGAGGGAAAGTAATTATGATGTCCTCAACTCACGATCCTTATTTACCCCAACTTTATCCAATTCCTAGGAAAATATTGGAAAAAGCTCTGCCTGCAGGAGTTAAGTTTCTCATTCAGACTAGATCTGTCCTTGTTATAAAAGATTTTGATCTACTTTCAAGGTATAAGAACCAAGTAATCTTGCAAATGTCTATAGCAACTCTTAATGAAAAACTATCTGAGGTAATAGAACCTAGAGCACCTCGTCCTAAAAGTAGGTTAGAAGTACTTAGAAAGGCTAAAGAATTGGGACTAAAGGTAGGGGTTATAATAGCTCCAGTATTCCCACCTAATAAAATAAGGGAAAATGTAGAGGAGGATCTAGATGAAATCATGAGGGAATTAGCAGAAATAGGAGTAGATCAAGTGTTTGGAGAAATGCTCCATGTTAGAGGAATGAATATGGAATATTTGGAATCTCTCCTAGGTGAGAAAATTGTAGTAGATGCTGAAAAGGATTACTTACTAGGTAAGATGTTTAAAGCGTTACTCCTAAAATATAATTTGAAGGGTAAGTGGTGGTATGAGTATCATAGTTAGTATTTTTTAAAGAAACTTGTTATATCAGTATTTTTTCTATTAATTTGATCTAAAATTGTTGTCCTTTTATTATGGATTTGATCTAAAATGTTCAATACATCTCTACCGTTATATTTACTAATCATCTCAGAAAATTCTTTCATTGGTCTTATCCACGGTGTATCAGATTTTGTCCGTCTAACTCTAAGGACGAGTTCATATATAGGCTTATTATTCTCATCTCTAATTTCCGCTGTAGCTTCTATGGGTTTCCCAAATAGTCTAAATAATAAATCTCTCGCTTTGTCTGGGTCCTTAATACTGGCTAAAGTCGGTAAGTATTCTACTAGTTTTTTTAAGGCACTATCATCCCCATTTTGGGCTCTGCCTAATAGCCTATAGACCCCTTCCGATTGATTAAGGATAACATCTATACCTATTGACTTTGATAATATAATGG
The DNA here is from genome assembly GCF_000011205.1 of Sulfurisphaera tokodaii str. 7. NCBI lineage: Archaea > Thermoproteati > Thermoproteota > Thermoprotei > Sulfolobales > Sulfolobaceae > Sulfurisphaera > Sulfurisphaera tokodaii. The sequence continues at coordinate 1,346,080 of NC_003106.2, read as the reverse complement.
ATAGATTTTGAAGTTGTATTTCTACACCTTCAGGATCTACGAACAGAATACCATAATCTCTTTTGTTTATGTCGTTAGCTACATCATTGATTTTCTTATTTACATCGTCTCGTATCACTTTAAAATCTGTATCTATTCCTAATTCTTTTTTGAGCACTTCGAGTCTTCTTCTTAGCAAATAAGCCCTCTTAGACTCCATTTCTATGCTTATTATCTTATTGAATCTCGCCTTTCCAGATCGTGACTTAAAGACTAGGGCAAGGAGTGATGAACCTAAAGATACATAGTCTGAATTTTTTATTCTAACTAATCCGCTTCCTCCGAAGGCATCAACAAAGATGAGCTTGTCAAAATGTTTTTTTGCAATTTCCAGAGCTATATCGAAGTAGTAGTACAGGTAAGCCAGCTTTAAGAGAGTATGTGGGCCATAACTCACATCTTCATCTTTGATAAAGAGCTCATTTTTTTCTAGGATATTTTTAATGTTTTTTGTGCAATTTTTGGCAAATACGAGATATTCTAGGATAGTCCTTAATTTCTCATAGGGACTCTTTTTTATGTTACTTCCTTGTGACATTCCTAAAATATTATGTAAAACATATTTAAATTTCTTTTAGTTTGATCACCTGAATACTCGGAAAACAAAAGATAATAACAATAACTTTTTCCCAGTCTTTTAGGATTAGCAATTATAAAATTCAGATATTAAGAGATCACGTAAGTTTTGGACATTTTACTTCTTCAAAGAACTCCTTCACATTATTACTATTTATACTGTCGTAAGTAGGGACTTTCCTTACTCTTAAGCATACGGGGTTGGAAGTAGCATTCTCACAATATACTGTAACTTTGATGATATCGCCCTTTTTGAGATGAACCCTAGCATCGACAAATGCCAGATCGTATCCTCTATCGCACCTTATTGCAGTAATATATTTTGAATCGTCCTTAATTATAAACACCAAATCCGCTATTTCGTAATCATTAACAGCGATGTTAACCGGTTTATAGAGATCCCCCATATTATTCATATTATTGTATAATCCTTCCCAGTATCTGATCCAGTGTAGTCTAACTCCGCCGAAAGTCTCCCACTCGTTATTTCTGAAGATCTCCGCTTTGGCCATACACTCCTCAGCTGTAGCTTTCCCTTTATTGAAAACCTTTACCCTAACTATTTTTGCAACTTTAGGCGTTTCCTGAACCGGTATGGCTCTGAATGACGCAAACGATACACTCCTATCTATGACGGAGAAGTCAAATTTTACTTCCAACTCAGGCTTTTTCATCATCTCTTCCAACTGCTTTTGGAAAATCGAAGTCTGTCTCTTATTATAATAATAAGTTATTATAACAGCAGATATTGATACTACAAGGGACGTAGCAGAGAAAATCTCCGAGATACCCATGATATATCAATAAAATAGTAGTTAATACATGATTATTACTATTCCGTAATTATTCCCTTAAAGAGGTTTTAGATTCTGAAGACAACTCCCCAGTTAACAGCAAAAATACTAACTTCTCTTTCTAAAGACTTTCTAATACATACTACTACTAAAAATTTGCAAAAAATAAAAAACAAACACAAACACTTTTGCGCTTCTTTCACTTTTATGTATTTTTACGAAGACTAACTTACACTTTTTTAAGGCTAATTGAATTTTTTGCTTTTATTTTAGAAAAATTTTATGAAGGGAAAGGAAGAGGGCTTTTACACCTAAAACTACCCTGAACCCGAACTTTCACCCACTATTTTTGCTGTACTTTTACCCCTTAGTAGTAGTTATTATAAGTAGTTGAATTTTTGCAATATCCCGTAGAGTTAACAATAATATTTATTATATTATTTAGTGAGATAGTATTAAGAAATATGAGGTAGTATGAAAATGGGCGATCCATGTGAACGCTATTTAGTGAATAGGCACGATTGTGAGAGTTATGTCGAATGCGTTCTAAGGAGTAAGGGTTTTAAAATAGTAGCTACAGATCAACACGGTTACGACATAGAAGCATACTATCCGTCCGGAATGTATTACTATTTTATTGAGGTTAAATGCGGGCCCAGAGCCAAACTAAGTAGTTATCAACGCATGTTTAAAGCCGGAGTGGAAGTCGCTAGAGAAGTAGGGTTTTATCCCGTTACCGATAAAGGCTTAGAGTTAATACCGAAATACGTTGTCTGCCAATTCGACGAGGAATACAGACTTATAGGCGATCAGAGTTGTAAAAAACTCTTACGCTAATAAATGGAGCAATTAGACCTAAGGAAACTTTTCTCGGATCCCTGAATTACTGTAAAATGTTTATGAATGCTTAAAGTTTAAATCATAATGTGTTCAAATGTATTTGTGGAATATAAAGAAGTATTTGTAGAATCTTTAAGGCCGTTCAGAATCTTAGATTTTAAAGATAAGACTGTTTTGTGGAACGAACTATCAAAAAGAGATTTAGTAATATTAAAATTAGTATTATTAAGTGATTATAATAGGATACCACCCAGATTATTAAAAGTCTTACATAACGTACCGTTTACACAGTTTATTTTGAGAGTAGGTGCTTTGAATCTTGAAGAGATAAGGTATAAGAACTGGAGATTTTTCTCGATTTTACCGCCTCTTTCTGAAGAACTTAGAAAAAAGTATAACGTAGAAAAATTTGGAATATATATAATAATGAAACATTACAACCCCGAAACGGGATTGTTCGACCCGGATACGCCAGACAAGATAATTATAAAGCCGGTGCGTGTGGAGGAGGCGTATAAATTTGTTCAATCTCTTTAATAAGAAGAGAATAAAGGAGAATGAGATAGAGAAATTAAGAGAATTACTTAAAGAACATAAAGTTAGGTTAATTTTTACATCTAATCCAGAAGCACTCTTAGGCCCCTATAATAGGTCTATTGTAGCATGTTATCGGGAACTCTACCTTTTAGAGGACTTACCTAATGAGGTCTGGGAAAGGTTTCTTCAATATTTCGGAATTAATAGTAGTCCGGATGTGGTTTATGTAAATCATGATAAAGATAAGTATAAAATAATACTCCTAAAAGGCAGTGAGGTTGAAGGATTTTTAGTAGAGCAATGCAGTCAACTACTCCATAAAAAACTATCCGTATAAACTTTACGGTATAACTTATTTACTTAAAGTTTAGGGCACTCGACTTAGTCAATTTGAGTAACCCCTCAATTTACTGGAAAAACTAAGCATCTATATTTAGAAATTATCCTCTGACTAGCTTTTCTTTATGAAGCTACAGATTATCGATACTTAGTAATATTACAAAAGCTAAAGCATCTTACCCTGGGAAGTATTTAAAAATATCTTATTTAATAGATAAATAAAATTACATCATAAGTAAAATTCACAGTTTATTGTATTAATTATAAAATAATTATAACATTAATTTTTATTTCAGATTTTATTACTTTCATCTTAACGATAAGTACTTACTAGGACAGTAAACCTCGGAGGAGTACTATATGTTATTCATTAAGTTTTATTATTTTATAATGATAAAAACTGTTATGAAACCTTGCATTAACCTCTTAGAATGCATAGACTCCGGTGTAAGAGCGGTAAAGATTGCTGTAGCTTACGTTAAGAGATCAGGTGTTAATAGGTTCAGCGAATTTTTACAGAATACTAAGGAATGTCTAATAATAACCTCTCTAGACTTCGGAATAACAGAACTTGAGGGGCTCAAGGAGTTGAAAAGATTGGGATGTAATGTTTACCTATACAACGGCGGTAATGAATTCCACCCCAAGGTCTACATACTCGATTACGGATATAAGAAAATCGCCGTAATAGGTTCCTCAAATTTAAGTGAAGGCGCAATTACCGGTAAGAATATTGAATTTAATCTAATAGTTGAAGAAGATGAAATAGTGAGGGAAGCAGAGGTCCTCATTAACAAACTCCTTTCCGAGTCGGATCCTGTCACTGACGACCTCATATCTCAGCTGGAGAAAAACGGGTACGAGAAGATCAGAAGAGCGGTATACGATAAACCGGGAAAGGTTATACTTTCTATATTGAGAAATAGGCAAAGGTATTGCGAGGAGTTCGTCAAGCTGTATAACGAAATTAGGCAACACAAAGAGAGGGGGAAGATGGCGGGCTTAAGGAAGAAGAGCCATGAAATGGGGATAAATAAGGTCGCATGCGATTTAATATCAAAAGGAATAGATGTAGGGGACGAAGTCGGGTCAGACATAACCGTATATGCGGGAAAGTCGAAAATAAGGATCAAAGTCCAGGGTATGGTTCTGCCCAATAATCCTGCAAGAGTATATGATCTCGATTTTGACTATTTCATAATAGTAGTGGTGACGGATCTGAATAGTGCGGACTATTTTATTATTGAAAGAAATGAGGTAGAGAGACTGATTAAAGAAGGTCTAATAAAATACAAAAAGGGATCGGAAAAGTACGGCTGGATACCGAGAAAGGTTTACGAGAAATACAAGATAGATTTAGACGATTTAGTAAATAAATTGAGAGAAGCCAAATTAAGCCGAGCTTAAAAAAGAAGAGATTTAAAGTAAAATCCAGAAAAAGAGAGTAAAGACGAGGAAGGGGGACTAAGGAATTATTTGAGTAATAAGTAAGACAGAGTTAGGAAGAGACCTATGTAGATTAGGAAGCAGAGTTTTAGGAGATAAAAATTAAGTGAATAAAGCTAGGAAAGAGGGAAAGGAGCAGTGTGGAAAAAGCAATATTAGAGGAAAGATGAAAGAATAAGAGGATAGAGATGAGGATTAGAAGAGAGGAAAGAAAAGACGAAAATGGAAAGAGAAGAGCATAAGAATAGTAGAAGAGGCTGAGTTAGAGAAGTAGAGTATTAAGCAAGCAAAGAGAAGAGAGAGTTAGAGAGTAAGAAAAGGCAGAGAGTATAGCAAAGAGAGTGAGAGAGTAAGTAAACGCAATGCTAGCAAGCAAAGCAATATTGCAAATGCAAAAAATGCAAAGCAAAAGATAGAGAGAAGCAAAGAGTAAGTAAGAGAGACAGAAGAGAAGAGTTTGAGGAAACTAAGAGAGTTTTGAGTTAGAAACAGAGAGAGTATGAAAGAAGAAAGAGAGTATAAGCAAAAAAGGGCGCGGGCGGAGTCCGAAATTTTAGTTAGTATTTATTGTAAAAAAGTGAGAAAAATAAAAGAAGAGGGGGTATAGAGATGAAATGCGGTGCAACGAGTAACATCGGATAAAGTTTGCGTCGCATTCGATAAAACTTCCGTCTCATCCAGTAAAACTTTAACCGCATTGAATAACTTACAGTATAAAACTTCTGCATTTTTTAGCATTTTGTGGGGTATTTAAACTTTCAGCTATATTATATAGGGAATCATGAGTGAGAGTAACTTAAACCAAAATACGAATACACAGAATAATTCACAGGACAGTGTTATAAATAAAGAAAATAAGCAAGAAGGAAAGAAAAAAGATGAAAAGAGAAAGAAGAGTAAGGAAATTGAAGATGAAATACTGCTAGTATATCCTGATAAAGCTAAGACGTTTAAAGCTAAAATAGAGAACTGCATAGTCCTCATACTTAAGAGTGTTGATATTATTAATGAGAAGGATTTGATAACTAGGCTTATCCTAGAGTGTGAAACAGCAAAAGAGTACTACAAAAAGACGCAAGACGTAGGTTATTTAAGGATAATATTATGGAGGATGGCCAAACACGGTGTTATTAAGAGGGCCAGGATCTTAGGTGACGGGAGAAGGAGGTACTATCTGCTACCCGAAAAATTGGAGTTACTTAAGGATAAGGTCATAAGGGCACCAAAGGAATAGTATAATCTACCCCTCCAAAGTCTATCTTTAAGTTAAGGTCTTCTATTTTTACGTCACGGACTAACTCTTGGTCTTTTTCTATCTTCAGTAGCATTTCCATATATTCCTTATCTATATAATATCTGTCTTTACCGATCTGCACAATATATTTACTATCCTCCTTTCCTATGATATCTATTGTTATGTCCTTAAGCTGCACTCTTCCTTGCTGCGTTAACTGGGGGGTTAACGCCTCATTACTAGCAGTGCTGCTAGGAGCATTAACAACGTTAATTGCTTTAGTTTCGCCCTGCTCTGGTCCCTTTCCCTTATTACTAGTATTAGCCATATCAGTAGCGTTGCTAGTAACTGTTACAGCTTTATTGTTATTATTAACAGTATTTGCTACACTGTCTTTTGTTGCAGATACACTCTCTATTTTGCCCTCTGTTTGCGTTAACTGGGGAGTTAACGCCTGACTTGTCTTTATTTTCTCCGCTTTTTGTTCTACCTCTGGCTTAGTCTTCTCTCTGACTTTTAATGCGAATATCTTTACTTTCTTCTTCTCTTCATCAGAAAGCTGATTATAGAGCTCCTGTAGCTTGCTAAAGCACTCCTCATAGGTCCAGCTATGGACCTCAGCAAAGTCCTTTACACTCTCCTTACGCCAGTTCCTTATTACTTGCTCAGGGTGAACATTAATCTCATTGCAGCTTTCTATCTCAATCGCGATTGCTTGATTGTATAGTGGCCTTAGTGAGCTCCTGTCAATTGGAATTGCTACTAGGTCGGGTCTTGAAGATAGATCGGCAGTCTGCTTGGCCGGAGTAACGTAATATCCCTGTCTCATATACTTTAGCATAACTTTCATGGCCAATTTTCTGCCTTCTTGAGAGGGGGCTGCTGCTCTGATATTCCCGAATAACCCTTTACCGTAAATTATCACTTTCTTATTCCCTTGCTTTTCAGAAACTATATACCCTAATGCCTCCATTTTATTAATTGCGTCCTCTACTTTATCCCTGCTAATTCCTAATCTCTTCAAGAGGTCCACTAACGCAATCGTGTGGCCTTCAGATACATAAGTGTGGTAGAGTATTAATTGCTCTAAGATTTGAGGCTTCTCTATATATTTCATTACAGGGTTTATGAGGGACGTAATATCCGTTTGCTCGGATTTTTTGGCCCCGTATTTCTGCTTCATTTTCTCTATTACTTCTCTTACCGCGTTAACGTCCCTCTTAGTTTCTATCATGTCCACTTTTACTTTAAACGGAACCATAGTGTCTGTGGGCTTTCTGGGCTTTACCAGTAAAATAGCCTCACCGGGCTTCAAGTTAGGTAGAGTTTTAGCTATTTCAGCCGAGAAGTCCGGGTCACTCTTAGATAGTTTTTCCGCATCTGTTGCTTCAGTACTTAAAAGGACCTTTACTGCGGTGTTTACTAAAACACTCTTAAGCAGTTCTGAAGGCAATTGTTCGGTATGCTGGTGTGCCAAAACTAGATGCATCGCAAACTTCCTCGCTTGAGATAATATAACGTCCAACACGCTTAGGTTGGCTATTACCTCGAATTCGTCTATTATTGTAAGGACTGGGATCCTCTCTTTCCTCAAAGCTGCCCTGATTAACGCACTATACCACAATTTGTAAATCCACCCCGCTATCATAAGGAATGAAGCCGGCGACCCTATCATTGCGTTTGACGCATTAATTATTATCACGTTACCGGGCTGGAGTACGTCGTCTATACTGTCACTGTTAAACAGCCTCTTAAGTAGCGGATTAGTGGCGTATTCTTCGAGTCTTGATAGTGCGGATATATATGTGGTCTCTTCCAACTCCTGGAACTGCTGCAGTTTTTGTTCCCACTCAGGGTCATCAATTGGCAGATCGAGTTCCCCGCTCCTCAGCTTCATTATAATATTGTAGAGGTCAGAGAACGTAGGACTTGTCGTCTTCATGTAAAGGAGCTTCAACGCGTTTATTATTATATAGTTCACGTAGACTGCGCTTTCCTTCAGTGCAAACAACTGTGTGAATATTTCCTTAACGTTCGACTCCGCTAAGAGGAATGCTTGATCTTTAGGAAGGCCTTTAGGGATTGAAAGGGGGTTGACTGAAACAGTGGCTTCTACCGGATCTACGTAAATCAGTTTATCGTAGTCTTTATAGTAAGTGGCAAGTTCTTCAGCGAGATCCCCGTTAGGGTCTACGACCACGCCCACACTGTTAGGGTACTTTTTCATGAAGTTCACAAGCAACGTTTTGATGAACGTAGTCTTTCCGGCGCCGGTCCTTCCTATTACGTACATATGCCTCTGTAGGTCCTCTAATTCCAGTTTTACCTCCTTTCCGCTTTCAGTTACACCTATCCTAAATCCTTCTTTCCTTTCCGGTATTATTTCGGGTAGAGGAGTTCCCCTACTTATGTTAATAGGTACAATGCTGGGGTCTGGGATTATTAACAACTGGTTTATATTACTCTTGGTAAGGTGTATCCATTTTTTCTCGTTAAAATATGCATAGATTGCGGATAATGTCGGTGGCTTATTGATCTTTTTGATTACATTATCTGAAGGAAAGAGCGGTATTTCGAAACTGAGCCTTAACGAGCTGTAAGTGTCGAATTGTTTTGCCGTAAGCTTTAGTCTCTTCCTCTCATTATCGAGGAGGAATATTTTGATAAGATATAGTGGTTCTTTCAGTTTATCCCGTATACTTTGTGCAAGGTATTTGTGTTTTTCACTGTTCTGCTGTATGAATTTCTGGATCTTATTTAGGTACCAGTAATGGACCTCCTTTAGGTTCGGCTCCAAAGAGAACCAGATAAACATCCCCTGTCCCGGTTCGAGTGTACTTATGAAGCTTTGTATATCGTTGAATTCGTGTATTGAATAGAAGTCCCTCTCTTTCTTTAATCTCGCTTCGGCGTAATATCTGAACTGAGGAAAAGTGCATTGCTGTGTATCGAAGTACTGTCTCAATGTTTGAGCAGATATCAGAGTTTTAACACAAATGTGCAGTAACTTCTCGTCACGGTAATACATTAAGGCAAAAGTATTCCCTAATACTTTAGTAAGATCTTCGTATTTTACATTAACTTTAGGGAATATCTCATATGTGAAAAACTGCTGCTTATTCCTTCCGAAGAACAATCTTCCTCACCCTCCAATATATCCCATAGAAGAAGATGAAAATACGGAGCTTGAGTGGTGCCTTAGTCTGACTTAAGATATATGCTATGTAATCACTTAATGGATCAACATCAATATCCCTGCTATTAACATTACTATTCCAGTTGTCGTTATTATTCCTCTTATTACTAGTTCTCTTCTGCTCATCTCCCGACATCCCTCACACCTTCGCTAGAACCAACATGAGAATTATGAAACCCCAACCGGCTACTATGATATATCCTAGAATCTTCTTCAGGGCGCTGGCAAACACTAAGATAATGTACACTGCAGTCAATGGGATTAGATAGCTGATCAGCGTAGCGTACTGTGTTGCCAAACTGGGATCCGCCTGAAATATCGTTATGGCTAGGATGTGCGCTATGGCTTGAACCAAATAGTTGTATGCATCATATAGATAACTTAATACCGTTTGGGCGCTTATCGACAGAATTTCCTATCACCGAAAAAAGAATGCTAAAATTTAAATAGTTATGAAGAGGGATAGAAAAAATCTATTTGACTTGATTTTTTTTAAATAACTCCCGTCAAAATAGCCCATCCAAACGTTAGCAAGAATGCGGCTCCTATCGCTCCTCCTAACGCTTTCTTAACCCCTTCTGATAAAACACCATTCCTCATCTCGAACACAGCGTAGATGATTAGCCCGAAGACGAAGATCCATGCTGCATACATCGCATAGTCCAAAAGAGTGATTAGCCCCTGGCTCCCATTAAAAGCTTCTGGCGTTACTGTTATGCTTGGTGCTCCGCTTCCTCCTCCGCCTTGTGCAAAAGCTACTAGTCCCTGTGTTATCGCTAAACCTGCTACTATAGCTACTTGTCTTGCCTTCTTCCTTAACTTTTCTACTGCCTTCATCACTTAAGAAAAGCAAAAATTTAAATAGTCAAAAAGACGTCTGGATTTAAACTTTTCTCTACCTTATAGACCCTTATCTTGTTCTTATAATGACGTCTGAGTGCTGCATATACTTTCTCGTCATGCACTTCAACTAAGAGCCTCTTCCTTGCCTTAAGCTTGAGCAGTTTCTCTATCACTTTCTCATCTTCTGCCTCGACCAGATAATACATAATACTACATTCTGTGTCAGTGCTTATAAGCAAAACCTGTTCACTTTTAGTATTACTCAGCCTGTGCAGACGTTAAAAATGAGTTTTACATAATATTTCGCAATCTATTTTAGAACAATTCAGAGTAAATTATTCTGATGTTAATCCACGCCCATCCAATGCTTGATACAAATTATCAGACAAGGAAGAGAGTACAGAGCGCGTATCTAAACTTGTTAGACGTATACGTTCCAGACTGGATGATCCAAAGGGCAGAATATACATTAAAGAAATATGGAATAAATGTAAACTTCACTAGCCTCAGTATAGCTATTTATCTAATGTATAAGTACGAGTTGGGGATACCGCATGAGGCTTTCTTAACACTTATGAGAAGTACCAGAGTTCAATGGAGGAAGACTTTTAGGAAGATAAAGCACGCGTTTTTCAAAGTATCAGAAACAGAAGAAGACTGCATCGAAATTTCTTTGAGCTGAATTTTTCTTAATAAATAATTATATTTCGAAAATAAGTATTTAACTATTTATTTTATACATTTAAGTCTCGGTACTAATTTGTCACCATTTTGGTACTTCAATTTTTTACTGTAGTCCCATATTAGAACCGTATAGTACCGTCAAGGTTCCAATACGGTACTTAAATAGCACCACAATTTTTATTATGGTTCCAAAATAGTACTATATTAGAACCATGAGAAAGAAAGCAGTTAAAATTTACATTGAGGAAAAGTATTATGAGGAACTGAAGAAAATTGCTGAGAAAGAAGGGCTAACAGTACCAAAAGTTATAGGTAAGATTATAGCCGAAAGTTTGGGTGACGGTGAAACGTTAACAGACAGAGTAAAAGACCTTGAAGCTAAATATGAGCAATTGGTTAAAGAAGTAGGGAGGATGGAAAAAGACCTAGCATTACTTCAAAAGATTTTGAGGGATTACAGAGTTGCCAGAAGATCTAACATCAATCAAGAATAAATTACGGAACTATAACCCTTGGTGGTACGATAATAAATGGTATGAAAAAGATCAAAATCTTTTAGATTTTTATAACTCTGTTCTTAAAGTAGAACCCAGGCTATACTATCATATTACTCAAAAAATAATAGAACCATACTATGGGATAATTACTATAAGGGGCCCACGAAGAGCGGGGAAAACAACTTTACTTAAGCTAGTTATTAATCATCTTATACATAAGCTAAATGTAAACCCGCCGTCAATATTCTATATTTCTTTAGACTATCAGGGTCTGAAAGACGTAGAACTGGTAGAAATTCTGGAAATTATAGCAAATTCTTCTAATGACGAGAAGTATATATTTTTAGACGAGGTGTCGATGTATAAAGACTGGGCTCTCGCATTAAAGAACATATATGATATGGGATTAGTAGAGAAGGCAAAGCTGAAAATAATAGCAACCGGCAGTCATTCCATGGACTTAGCAGAAGCTGTCAGTAAATTAAGGAATAGACAAGGTAATCTAGCAAGTAGATTAAACCTAGGAGGTAATTTAATTCACAGAACATTAAGGTTTTCCGAAGTGATAGAAGCCTTAAAACAGGAAATAGATAAGGAGCTTCAGAGCTCCAGATTTAGAAAGGTTGGAAAGAGGTTCCAAATACTCCAAGCTTTAAATTCGGGTATCATAGACAAAACTCTTGAAAACATACACAACAGCTACTACTTATTACTAGCTAAAACTTTTGATGAATATCTCATCCACGGCGGTTATCCGAAAGTTATCGACATGTATAATAAGAAAGGGACTATCGATGAGGGTATTTATAAGGACATAGCTAAATTATTAATTGACGATTCCGAAAAGGCGGGTCTTAACCCAAATGTATTAAACAATATATTACTTTATCTAACAGATGACAAGCGTTTATCGGGGCTATTAAACTTAAGCGATCTAGCATCTAAGTTGGGTATTTCCCATAAAGATGTTAAGGAAAGGAATTTTAACTTAGGAGCATATTTAACTTATCTAAAGTCGGCGTCGGCGTTCTTCTTTGTATATCAAGAAGAAAGTGAGTGCATGAGCAACGTTAGACCCGATATAAATACCAAAAACTATGTCCTGGACCCATTTCTTTATTTTTCGCTCTACTCATATTTACGTAATGTACCTAATCCTTTTAAGAAGTCAGTTGAGATGTTGAAAGACGAGAACTTTAAGGGCCTTCTAGTAGAGAGTACTGTAGCCTCACACTTGCTTAATTCTCAGTTCTTATTTGAACATATAAGCGACGTAAAATTCGAGAATGTGCTAATGTATACCAGAAATGAAAAAGGGGAAACAGATTTCATTTTATGTGTTAACAAGTCAAATGTAAATTATCGGTTCCTGATCGAATGCAAATATCGTAATAAACCCGAGATTAATAAAAAGAGTCTGAAGGATGTATCTACATTAATAGTACTTACTAAGGATAAACTTGGACAAGAAGACTTCAAAGATGAAAAGGGTAATACTATAAATATAGTTTACATCCCGGTTCCAGAATTTCTCTTGCTCTTTTGAGTTGTTTGACATGCACCAGAATCCGACTTTCCTTAAATTGAATTTAATGCAATAATATTGAGAGCGTGAAAAGCTAATTTTTAAGCGTTAACCGGTGAGTTAATGAAAAATCCTTCTAAACTGAATAATTTACTTTTCTACTTTTGGTTTTCTAAAGAGAAACAAGTTTACCCTTTGGGGTTTTAGTTCAATTTCTGGATAGTTGCCGTTAAATTTCACAGTAAGATCGAATTTACAGTAATAATTCTTACATCCTATACCTAAATATCCGTTATATTCCCCCTGAGGAACTTCAAGTTGATCTTTTGGTAAATCCAAATGATTATAATATGCCGAAAAAATGTATAAGTGTCCCGCAATATACCCTGGATTATTAGAACCTTGAATATTAAACTTCGGCATTATTAATATGGGAATAGTTTCTTCATGAATTCTTTTTGGCGATATGGTTATTTTCTGATAGAAATCAAATAAATATTGAATCTGATTATTGACAGGTTCCGGTATCGCATCCCATTTAGGTACGTAATCTCGGTCGTCATATCCTTTACGTTTTATGTTTACATAAACTGAGCATTCTTCTGCAGCAGTATTGCCGTCGTTGCTTACACCAATCTTATAATATTTGATTTTAGTAATAGAGTGAAAATTTACCGATTTCGTATCATATATTTTTACTATTAGTCGTGGTCCAGTCAATAGCCTCCAAATAATATTTCCTATAAGTATTGCTATTAATGAAAAGATAAATGGTATAAAATAGTGCTGTAGACCAGATAAAAGTATATTTAGTACCATGAGCTGAAATTACATTGATTAGATTTAACTTTAATTTAATCTCTTTCTTCAATCTCTCTAACAAACTTACTAACCAATCCTACTACTTCCTTAATCTTAGGTAAGAAAGAGAACAAGGGAATATAATAGGTTCTTTCTAAAGTTACGTCCGGCTCTCTTTGTGCAACGACAATTAAATAACTCCTATTACACTCCCTCAATTCCTTCAAACCTTCCAGCTCTTCTTCTAACTGTTCCCTATCTATACCGTTACCGCTCTTAACCTCAAAACCTATACAGACGTTCTTCAGTTCCACATCAGTTGCTACATATAACGCATCTATTACTCTGTCATTAGGTAGTTTAACCTCCTTAGAAGAGTACTTTATCCCTATAATCCTCTTAGCCCAATCCCCAGCATTAGCCTGTAAGAGAGTCATTACGAAGTTTGGGTTATACACTATTATAGTCTCTATTATATCGTGAAGGTAAACTAAATTTGAGAAATTGTTCATAATTCCCATATCTTGACCCTCTTTACAACTTCTTCAGGTAGTTTGTAGAATACTTTGTAAAAGTAGGAGTAGAGATCTGGCTGAAGTTTCTCATTAACTATGAAGAGCTTATCGAATACCTCAGCTATAGGGGCTTTACTTTCGTTCCTCCATATTAAGTCGCTCAGATACTCCTTGTTTGAAGATAAGATGTAGTCTTCAGGGTGGTCACTATCTGCACCGAAATACGGAGGGTCGGAGACGTGTTCCATTATTTCGGCGTTTCCTACTATCTCATCAAGTAGTAGTTTGTTATGTTCCGACAAAAGCCTAATGGAATTCCTCCTCACCTTAGTTAAGACTACTCCTAAAATTCTAGGATTGTTGAAGTCAGACCATATGTGCTTAGGTAGGGCCTCTTTAATGAATATCAGCATTGCATTAAACGCCTCGGTAGTACCGTCTTCGGGGATTATCAAATAATCCGAAGCCCTCAGTATGGGTTTAATGGTAACTACATCGGAAGGTGAAGTATCTATAAGTATATAATCGTATCTGTCTTTGAAGTTCTCTAACTCCTTCTTCAGTGAGAACTCATCGAACATGGGGAAATAGCCCTTAAACATCGCATAAAATGTAGATATGTAGGATCCTGGAATAATGTCGAGTGAAACCTTAAGCTCGTCTTTAGACGTTTTAGTAACATGTGTGAAGTTCTCAACGATTACATCTGGCGATTGTCTTATTAATGCATAAGCACTTTTATCGAGTTCTGGCTTTAGAGACTGCTGGAGTATTTCCTTCCTCCTTTCTTCCCTTACAAATATCTGCGTTAAGGACATCTGTGGGTCGAAGTCAATTAATAGGACTCTATGGTTTACTGCTAGCCCTAGTCCTAAGACTGCTGTAAGCGTAGTCTTTCCTACTCCTCCCTTAAAATTATGTATTGCGATAACCCTTGCAGTCATTTTAACACCTCAAACTCCTCTCTCGGGTAGAGCTTCATAGTCCCCTTTACAAACTTATAGAATAGATCCTCCAGTTGCGTCTTATCCAGATAAGGACTTAGGACTTCTTCAGCTACACTGTGCCAGTTCAGGGACAAGTTTTTGAACGCTATTTGAAAGTTCCTCCATACCTCCGCCAGAGTTATTATGTTATCATCACTGAGCTTCTTTTCATCATATAATTGCTTAATCTCTGGACAGTAAGAGAACATTTCTTCACTCAACTTTCTGTACATCTCAAGCCTCTGTGGTGAGAGTAATGAGACGATAGGCTGTTCTTGTTTTTCCTCCTCTTCCTTTTTCAGCTCCTCATTTGCTTTTTTCCAATCCTCTACGAATGGGTACTCATCACTTTCACTATCCTCTCTCTGTCCTCCTTCAGTTTCGCCTTCCTCTTCTTCCTCTAAGTCCTCCTTCTCTACCCTGGACTTTCTCTTAGACTTAGCTAACTTCTCTTCAGTCTTTAGTTTATTTATAGCTTGACTTACTGCAAGTCTGTGTTCTAAAATTTGTGTTAATAAGTCGTCTCTTTCTAGGATTATCTTTCTTCCTTCTCTTGTAGTAAGTAGCTGATTCCTTTCTGTTGGAGGTAAACTAGCTATCTTCTGCAGTTTGTCCTTAGCTTTTTTGTAGAGTTCATATGCTGTCCTTACTGATAGCTTCTTATCATCTACTAGTTGTCTTAAGTACGGTATTGTGTTTATGAGGGAATATTCCTTAATTTCTGAATCATTAACTTCTTTTGTCCCAATCTCTTCCTTAACTTGCTTCATTGTCATCTCTAACATACTAGGTCTAATATTTGTTTCACCTTTTTGTTCAAAATTCGGAGCATTTGCCCCGAATTTTTGTCCTTCTTCTGAAATTTTTAGTATCTTCTCAGCAATTTCTCGAAGAAGTTTTAATACCTCGTTTTTATCTAAATGCCTTCTTTGTAGGTTTAGCATTGCAATAAGCCTATATGCAGTAGCCCTATCCTCAGAACTCTTAAAATTCCATTTTCTTACTTTAACTTCCTTAAAGTTCAGATTCTTCATTATTGATACTCTGGTATAGCCATCGAGAATAACATAGTCTTCATCAACGTCTATCGGCAATGTTTGACCGTTCTTTGCAATACTGGAGGCTAATTGTTCCTTCATATTGTTAGGAGGTACTAATGACTTGAACTCCTCATCTTCTTTTAACTTTTCTATCGGAATTACTTCCTCGGAATAAGATAATGTATTACCATGACTCATGATATCACCTATTATTAGAAAATCTCTTTTTGTATATTTTAAGATTTCCAGTATTTTGCAAACATTGAATTATTTTTATACAGTAAACTCCCCAGTTAACTGAGTAAAAATTGTAAATCATTGAACCACCTCAGAAATTGCTGAGAGCTCCTTTTTCAGTACTTCAATACCGTCTTGTGTGATTTCCCATTGCCTTATTACTCTTCTTATTTTACCGAACTGAATGACGGTCTCTGTACTTTTGACAAGGTTCTGTTTTTCAAGTCTTTCTAATGCATGGACTACTGTTATTCTGTTGAGCTGTAGATCCTTAGCTATTTTATTCGAGTTTACCTTTTCCTTTTTCTTATATAGATAGAGGAGTATTTTCCCCTCTATACTTATTACTACCATATTTATCATATGTGATATTGCATATTACATTATATAAATCTTACTATCACATATCACATATTACCTAATTATAATATTACATATTTCGTCTCATATATTGATGGAGTACTTAACTGAAATGCAACAGAGGGTGATATTAGCCCTATATTATTCTGGAAATGAAAAGGTAACCTTTAGGAAGCTAATAGAACTTACTAAGAGTTCAACAAGTCCAGTAAAAAATGCCATTGACAGCCTTGAAGAGAAGGGACTTGTTGAAGAGATTGAAGAGACTGAGAGCTTCCCTAAGAGGAGGTATATCAAATTGACAGAAAAAGGTAAAAAGGTAGCCGAGAAACTTAAAGAGTTATATACGTTGATAGAGTCTACTTCATAAGGTTGAATATTTTGTTAGAAGAGAAGCTACTAAAGATATTAAACGCATTATTAAAGGAATTCGAAGCCTGGATTAGAGGGGAAAGTGAAGAGAAACCGCTTATAATTGAGATTCATGACAAATTGATAGCTAACGATACGTATTCAGAAGGTGGAGTAATTAATTTAGACGACATAGGTATTGCAATATATTCTTCAATAGAAGATCTTATGAGAAATCACGACGTTAGTAGAAGTTTAGCCGTATTAACATATCATCTAGTGGTTTCTCACCCCTTTGTTGACGGTAACAAGAGGACAACATTAGGTTTTTTGTTAAATATCCTTCATACTTTATTTGAAGATGAAATAGAGATTCCACAAGATGTAGTAGATACATTAATGCAAACTCTAGTAGAGATTGCCGATAATCCCCCTGAAGAAGACGAAATGGCAATAAACAGAGTAAGAAGTATTATAAGGGGTCTTATTCCAGTTAATCAAGATTAGATAAAAATCAGAAATTACTAAGCCTCGAGATAGTTGTCCTTATTTTCATGATATTTCCTTACATAAAGGACTTTTCCATGAATTTTCAGTACTCCAGTTCTATCAAATTCCGCTAATGCATCAAAATACTCCTTATATAAAGAAAGAATATGATCAACCCTTCCGTGCATTCTTTTTAGAACCTTTTTATCCTCATCACTGATTACTATTGCCATTTTAGATTACCCTACTATATATCTTAATATACATCTAATAAATATTTGATGCATATGTATGGTACATTCCTACTAAAATAGTACTCTTATTTTGTGATATGTGATATCACATAGAAAAGTTTATAAATATGTGATATGAAATATCACATAGAGCAAACATGATTTCCACACAAATCCCCAAAAGTTATGTAAAAAGTGTTTCTGTTTTTTACACTTTAGGTGAAGGAATAATAATTTCAGCAGATGTTCAATCAAGAACCAGAAGAGATGTAACCCATTATAGTAGAATTGTAGTAGACCCATTAACAATGAAGATAGTTAAGGAGAGTTGCAGTTGTGAAGCCGGTGCATTCCACAGAAAGTGCTGGCACATCAAATTACTAGAGCAATTAATAGAGAGTGACAGAGACCTAAGAGAGAAGATAGAGAAGGCTAGAGAGGAAATGATGGCAATCGAAGAAGATATTGTAAGTTGGGGATAACAATGCAAGTCCAGGCTTCTTCCCAGGGTTTCTTAGACGTAATTTCCGCAATTTATCATATTATGGAGGCTGAGAAGGTCGTCGAAAGTTACGACCCTAAGGTTTGCGAATTATTGGAGCAGGCAAAGGAGTACCTCATACAATACCTAGTAGAACAATACAAGGTGGCTAGAGATGAGTGAAACTTTGCAGTATCAAAGAAACTTAGAGTATTTAGTAAAACTGCTGAGGATATACTTCCAGTTAGACGAAGTACTTAGTTTTGCAATAGAGGAGTTAGGTGATGATGAGGTCGTAGTAGAAATTTCTCAAGTCAAGGACAGGGTAAGGAAAGTAATTGAGAGGATGATAGGGTGAGGCTGATCCAGTGACCGAGCAGATCGTTTTGGACTATGTTTCGATTTACAAACAAGTTGAGGATTGGCTTACAAACAATATATTATCGCAGTTGCCCTACCCTAAAAAGGAGCTCAAGCTTTCCTCTATTAATATCTCATTGACCGCTGATAACAAAATAGTTGCTTACATTAAATTCTACGTAAAAATAGGATACCTCGATATAGAGAAAGAGCTGGAAGGCTCGTTATATTTAATCGACGGTAAAAGCAAACTCGTCCTAAGATAACTGGATTTTTAACTGGGGGGTTTATACAAAAAGTCTTACTTAACTAGGATTAATACTCCGTAATGGATCAGATACGCTAATATGAGATAGAGCGTAAGAGTGTATGCTCCAAATTCGTCATCGTCTTTAAACTCACCTGTATCCTCTACAACTCTTTGGAGGACAAATGATATTGCCTCTTCCACAGTAGCCCCAGGGTGCACTTTCCTTATATAACCCATCATCTCATCTACATCCGCATCATGTTTTATTCTAATTAATTGCCCCGTGGTATTTATCTGAACTACCTCATCATCGTTTGGATCTACAGTGTAGTTGGCAAATAACCTCCAGCTTTTCCTATTGGCTATTAAAGGACTCTCGATAACTGGGTCATATGGTTTAAAAAGTAAAGTTCCGTCCGGCGCGTATATCTCTCTCGGAAGTTTATGCTGTTCCACTAACTCTAAAACATCTGGAAATTCTATTATCTGCTCCATAATTTAATCTAATGCAAAATAATATATAAGGATTAAGAAGAGAAAAAAAGGACTTATCTTGTCTGCTTTATTTTTCTCCCTGCTTTTCTTAACCTTACTTCTTTTATCTTATTTTCAATGCTCTCAAACGGTCTGACGCTTATGCCTTGTTGGTTTAACCAGTTATCGAATTTTTCCCCGAATCTTTCAGCAGTCATCATTATGCCAGCGTATAAATTCCTAGCCATTGCCTTCCCTACTGCATGAGGTATTGTCTCTTTCATCTGTACTCTCTGTATCTTGTTCATCTGCAGTCTCATCCCGTCTTTCGGTAACAGCTGTACGTTCTTAGGACTTCTCGGAATAGCTAAAGGAGTACTTGCACCTATTACGCTAGATGGGGCCGTCTGATACTGTTGAACGCTTTCCGTTTTGTATCCGAAGGGCTTTTTTATGTTCACGCTCGCAGGAGCTGCTACTATCATCGTATCTCTGTTCTTGATAGCTTTGTGCAAGGGAGTGTACTGGGGCTGTTGGTTTTGAGCTGGTACTACTACACCTCCCGCTCTTTGTATGTTTCTTCCAGTCCTTAGCCTCGTCTGTCCTACACTGCCCTGAGCATTAATTCCGCCTGCTGTCGCTGGAACCGGTGCTACTATTACACCTCCTCCGCTCTGTTGCGTCTGTTTAGAACCTTGCCCTCCTCTTCCACGCTTAAACGGTAATATGTTAGTCCCGGCAGAGAGTAACCCAGACCCTCCAACGAAGGTTATCATCATCGGCAAAAATCCGTACAACACCGGTGACGCTAAGTATAATATTGCTGCATAAACTGCGTTAGACATCCCAACACTGATGAGTGTGAGGAACAGCCCTGCAGCAATCACACCTGAAAACGCCATACCCAGTACAAACTCAACTAGGAATTTGACTGCTCCACGGAGTGGAGGGAATACCCATAACGCCATGAATACCGGGAACAGTATCAACGCTGCAGCTATTGCGAAGAAGCGTATTGCAGCTAACATTCCAGCTATTGCGAGGCTGAAAAGTATGTCAGATGCGATGTCCGCGAGCGCCGGGACAAAATAGCCCCCGGCAAAACCTGCGCCTATCAGAGCAATAGCACTGTCCCCCATCGTCGTTATAGTCCCAGCAACTGGTTGCACTAAGCTATTTGCAATGTAGTTTATGACGGTCGCAAATATCTGGTAAATTGAAGGCATTGCAACAATTAGTAAAACTGCAGCAGCCGTATCTTTAGCAACGTCTTTTAGCGTTTCGAAAACGTCTTCTTTGTGCCAGAGAGTCCAGATTATGTTGCCCAGTATTGCAAGACCCAACACCGAGAAAGCAATATTCTCTACGAACTGATAGACAGGCACTCCATTTACGGTTATGTTGGTGATTTGATTAGCGTCAGGCATATCGATAAGCCATGACACCGGTACTCCAAGTTGGAAACTTGTACCTGGGATCCCTATGCCAAATACCGCATTTACCTGGGGAGGCGTTAAGCTTATGTTATTCACACCGAAGATAGATGGACCGTAATTTAGAATGAAGATCAGAGCTATAGCAGTCAGGAAATATCCTAAGCCCTCGCGTCCGTTCCCCCGCACTAACTCAATAGCTGCAAAGATAGTGCTGAACGCGGCAGCTGCATATATCACATATGATATTTCGGACCAGCCTGGGATATTGTAACTCTGTGACGGTATTACACTAGTTATTATTCCCCAGCCGAAAGCCAGTATGAAAGCTCCTGCAGCTGTTCCGAATATAATCCTCCTAGCGTCTGCCGTCCTCCCTAACGTTAAAAGTATAGCACTGGCTATTATTCCGGCAAATACTGCTATCCAGCCGAAGTACGCTAAATAGTCTACTAGCGTTTGTAAGTCGATCACTTTTCCTCAAAAGAAAAAAGAGAATGTTTAAATATCAAAACAAGAACTCGACGCTGTAGTTTGCGTACTCATATTGCTCAAATTGGACTGCACCGGAGTCCCAGTTTAGCCAACGATAGAAAGTATAAGTCCCATTCTGTATTTTAGAAATATTAACAAATCCCCATTCAAATGAAGTTATAATTAGTCCTTGCTGGTTGTTTATAAAGACTCTGGTCTGATTGAACGGAACCTGTAAGGGTCCTGTCAGCCCAATAGACGCATTAGATATGCTATAATTAAGCCAAGGTAGTGAGAACGATGCAAAATACAGATTTAAGTTCCTGACCTCCCATGTCGGTCCAGAGTAGTTGAACAAGATTACAGCTGGCTGCAGCAGTTTAGTACTGTTAGTCTGTTTTATACTGTCGACTACAGACATGAAGAACGATAAGACCGTGAAGTTAGTGTATTTCTCTAACGAGAAATAATTGGTAAGATATTTATTAAGGCCAAACAAATAGGCTGGTCCCTCGAGGAATTCTAATGCAAAATTGTGCCTATACACTTCTTCTTTGGGTATATGATGGAAGACCCACTCCGGCTGCTTTGCAATATTAGTATTTACCTGTATATGCAGATAGTAGTTTATCGTATTTCCCTGCTTCGTTTCATACACTGTCGTAATAATTTTTATGAATCCAGCAATCCATTTCCTAACTATCGTATAATTTGCTATCGTTATATGGTCATACGTGATAATATCTGGTGAAGTGTAATTAATTGGGTCAGAACTCCAGACGGTGAAAGTGAAATTGACGTTAATTGTTCTACCTGTGTAAGTCTTATTTCCTATCTGTGTAATAATAGGACAGGTTCCATTGTCCACAACTATCCTTACTGGAACGGTTACTTCGTATTCGTACCAATTGAAAGTGAAGCTATTTATAGTAATGTTAGGTGTCGATGGGTAGAATATGTATACGTAATATGTATAATTACCCTGAGTGTAACTATAATTGTACTTTTCCTCACTTGCAGAGATTGAATAAAGTGCGAAAACTTGCTTATAAACCCCAGGGGGCACCAATGTTTTTCCAGTAATGTTCATCGTTACTTTTCCTCCATAATACCAAAACGTTAACTGAAAACTTGACGAGTTAATAATATTATTATTTGAAAGCAGATATGCCATCCCGCTTACGTTCTCATTATAGTAATAGTATTCATAGACATTATTTCCACTTCTATAACTATAATTATAATAGAGATAGTACTGATAAATATATTGCACTGATACGTTAGTTTTTACAGAAGTTTTATTGATAATTTTACATGATAGGCTGTAGACTGTGAGGTTATCTGATGGCGGATACGTAGTGTTATATGGATTTGTATTATAGAACGGGAGCTCTACGTGATAAAGCGTTATGTTAGTGCCGTTGTAGACTGAGACATTATATAATTTATAGGTAACACTCGTAGGCTGTAGGGCCCCAGCTAAATCTGCAGTTGCCCAATACGGACCCGGTGCTATCAGTGTTGCATTATATGCTAATAATTGCAGTATCTCCTGCTTAAGCGGATTACCAGACCCATTGCTGATGAATACTTTCAGATTCGAATCGTTAGTTAAGTTGGTAGGCCAGACTAGCAGCTGCAAGATATCGTTCAGCAAAGTTCCGCTAGATATTGTCATATTCTGATAGTAGTTAGGAGGAACTGGGAACTTCGGTGAAACGCTGAAATGCACATTTGCAGCTATCTGTAGTGCTAACAATATTAGTAAAATAGATACTACAAACCATATCACAGCTTTATGAGGCTCTTCAGTTTCCATCGCTATCACCTCCTAACCAGCTTTTCTAATATTCTCTCTATCGATACTGAAAATCCAACAATAATAACAACAGTAGCAATATATACTTCATTTACGTTCAAGCTCCAGAAAGCCTTGTTAAACATTATAACCCCAAACGTCCCGCTTACTATCCCTATTATTACTATAATGTAATCTATTAGGCTGAAGTTTATCGCTAGTTTTCTGGATTTTTGTGCCGTTAACTGGGGAGTTAACGCTTTTGGCGCTTTTACGTTGAGAGTACTTTTCCCAGTTTGTCCAGTCTTCCCTAAAAGTCCCCTTAATACATTCCTTATACTAGTTATATTCGGAATAATAGGTACAGTTGTCTTCTTCCTCTCTTCCTTCTTCTTCCTTATCATCTCTTCTTTGTTCTTAGTCTGCTGGCCGAATCCCAGATAGTAAGATATCAGCCCTATCAGCAAAGACTCTGCAGTTAGAGACCTCTTAGGATAAGCTACTAGAAAGCCGATGAAGAGAAGAAGCAGCACTCCTATCAACTCCGCTGCCGGCTTCCCGCTGTAGATTAGTTTATACCCCACTAACATTGCAAAGAGCCCATAGAACATATTCTTCATCGTTAGGAATTGATTGCCACCGAGCGGCTCCTCAAAAAAAGATATCTCGTCTATGATTAAGCTCTCTCTTAGCCTTGCCATTCTCTCACCTTCTCTAAGATAATTTCACGAACTACTTGCGATATCGAGCTTTGCTTGCTCTCTGCAATCTTAGTTAGCTTTTCGTATATGTCCTCTGATACATATGTTATTATAGCTCTCTTCTTCATCACCACTCACCCGTGGTTCTGAACGCTTCGAACTCCTCACTGCTAGGCTGAATGTATAATCTAAGTAAGTAGTTCCCTGTTCTAAGAATTCCATGGCCTGGATCTACGTTTAGTAGTGCCTCAGCTTCCTGTTGCCTTATCCCGTAGACCTTTTGTAAGACCTCAATACCTGCCTTCTTTTGCCTCAAGAGCAATACGGTAGCGCTCTGCTCCAAAATCGTCCTCCCAGCCTCGTTCCCTGCCACGTCCGCTGGTTTCTGCGTTACGAACAGCAAGCCCTTGTTGTACTTCCTGGCCCTACGTGAAATGTTTTCTAATAGCGACATCGTGACAGGGTAGTTAACGAAGAGCCATGCCTCGTCAATGAACAGGTAGCCTTTCTCTTTGTTGGAAAACATCAGCTTCTGGTATATGATAGTGAGCAATGTAGTGATCAACGCTTTCAGCCTTGAGGCGCCAGTCCCACTGATTTCCTTTAAACCAAATACAATATTATCACTGATACTAACGTCCCCGTCGAAGATGTAAGAATCTGGCGGGGAGTTTATAGCATCAAGGTATTTTCCTACCTCTGGGTCCTCCTTCCGAACTCTCTCAACAAACTCAAATACGCTTTCCGAGTCCTTGTAATCGTCTACTAATGCCCTCAGCCTATTCCTAAGAGCTATGTCGTTTGGCAAATAGAAATCCGCAAGCAGCTCTGCAATGTCCTCGACATCAATTAAACGTCCTTCTTCGGTCTCTATCCTAGAAAGCTTGAACGGGTCTAAGCCTAGCGTCATGTTCTTCTTCACTACTACTCCCTTAACTCCTAATGCAGTGCTCACTTTTACGTACTCATTTTCTGGATCAATACCCCAAATTTTGATGTTAAATTGTTTCTTCATCCTCTTTAAGAAGATTTTTGCCGTCATGCTCTTGCCGGATCCCGTCTCGCCCAAAATGATCATGTTGTAGTTAGCTCTACGATAAGGATTGAAGACCACCGGTGACCCAGAGTCGCTGAAGCCCAGAAAGATGCCTCCCTCGTCGATAAGGTCCTCGCTGATTAGAGGGTAAAACTGCCATGAGGCTGTAATAGTGTCTACGTAGTGAGGCCTAACAGAGTTGTAGAACGGGACAAAGAAGTCTACATCTGTCCTGAAGTTGTAGAGAGCCCCTTGATAAAATTTAGGAATATCGATGTCGAACAGACGACTCTTCGCAATTGCTCTTATTTGATTAAACTTGTTTTTAAGTTCACCTTTTGTCTCGCCGTAGTACGTTATGTAGACCCAAAAGCGCAGCAACTTTGCCTGTCCTCCTATTATGCCCTGTAGCTGCGTAACCTTCTGTAATTTCCTTATCGTGAAACTATCGTTAGAGCTGGAGCTTTCTAATCTCTTTCTCGTTCTATCAATAGCCGAAGCGGCAGATACGGGATCCAGCGCTTCCCATTTGAAAACGACGTCCCCGAGTCCAAAGTATTCGGCTAAGAAGCCTTCTGGTACAATGTCTGGAAAGCGGTAGAATACAGCACTTTGAGCAAGAAGTCCGTTCTCTAGCTCGACATAGTCCGGGTGCGTCTTTACGATCCTGGGCCTCTCTAATTTGGTCTGGTTGTACTGCAGCTCTGTGGCCGTAATAAGAAGGAACTTATTATATATGATAGGATACTTTTCGTTTTCGTACTCGTATTCGCCCTGCTTACTTACTACAACAATAGTACCTCTGTCTACTAAGTTCAACAACCCCTGAAATTCCCCTTCTAGCCTGTCCCTTTCATTATCATCTAAGAGTTCGAACGGACCTGGCTCCAGTTCGTAGACCTTCTCTTCTACTTTCTTTTTAGTTTTAGCCTGAGTTTGTCCCTTCATCATAAAAGATTAGCTAAAGTTTAAATAGTGCCCCCTCCCTCCCTGTCTATTTAAACATTTGCCTTTTTTATTTTGAGGAAAATGGAACCATTCTACTTCAAATCTTACGAAAAAGTAGTAGGTACAGCTCATAACGTCGACGAATTAGAAAAAGAAATAGCAAGAATTGGAGCAACAGATCCAGCATGTGTTAATTGGCATTTGGAGCAGGGGCATATCGTTCAGTGGTTGAAATATATAGGGAATAATACTTTAGCTGAAATGTTAGAGGGGGTTAAGGACTGGAAGGAAGCATTAGCAAGGATAAGGGATTACTACGCTATACAACAAAAAGCTGTTACATCTTCAAAAAGGAGGAGTAAGAGAAAATGATACCGCCTGAAGAAATTATAAAAATCTTTCTATTAATCCCAGCGATAATTTTATTGTTTTACAGTATAGTATATTTGATTCTTTATGAGTTAAAAGTACAGCCCGAACTCTGTAAATTTTATAGAAACTTTTCGATAATTTTAGCAATATTCGGTGCAATATTTATATCTCTTTATATGGTGATATGATGCTAGAAGAAATAGACTTTTTCATATTAATAATATTATCTGAAGCTAAAGGAAGAACAATTGAAGAAATTTCAGACGAAACTGGAATTAGAGAAGAAATAGTATATCATATTCTAGAGCTTTTAAGATATTTTGATCTCGTAAAGAAGAGCAACGATGATAGATACTATTCAGAATATACAGAATTAGCCAAATTACTACTAGATTTAAAAATGAAAAATCTTCCAGACGAAATTATAAACTAGGGTGAGAAAATGAAGTTGAGGACTCATTATGTTTTCTCGCTTGGTGTTATATCATTAGTTTTGGCTTTTCTTTCTAACAATTTTTTCTTGAGTTTTTTCATAGCTGCGTATTCTTCTATTTTGGGTAATTCTCTTATAGACAGGTTGGGGCATAGGGAGTTGTTGACCGGAAGGGGTTATATACCGGTTAGGTCTCCTTTAACCCATACTTATCCTAGGAGTGTATTATGGGGATTATTACCAACAATTCCCTTAATCTTCCTCATACACTATATGTACGGTTATTATGCTTTAATTGAAGTATTGGTTTCCGGAGTTATAGTTGGTCCTACACACATGTTTCTGGATATGTTTACTGAAGCTGGGGTTTATGTGAAGAAGAGGGGGAGGTGGAGGAGGTTCGCATTAGCCCACTATAAGTACGATAACCCGGTAGTAAATGGTTTAGCAATCTTTGCCGGTTTTCTGCTTCTGTTAATCGCATATTATATTACTAATTCCTATTATTATTTCTAATGAAATATTAATCAAGCAAAAATAAAAACAGAAAGATTTTTAAACATGTTTTTACAGAACTAGAAATGGGGGATGAGGGGATGACGAGGGGTGGCTATCTGAAAGCTTGATGAATGGCTTGGAAGCTGACCCGACCCCCTCATCCCTAATTTAATCTTATCCTCCTAACTATTAAGCTTTCTTTGAAAAATTGGACTAACAGAGTAGATATGCACTGGTCGTCATTTTAATGCGTGAGAAAATTTGAAATAACTGGGGAGTTTACTGAGAAAAATTCGGTTATTTTAGGACTAACTTACTTTTGCCATCAATTAAGTATAAAGAGCCTTCCAGCTCTTTCTCTATATCGAGGTATCCTATTTTAACGTAGAATTTAATGTAAGCAACTATTTTGTCATCAGCGGTCAATGAAATATTAATAGATGAAAGCTTGAGCTCCTTTTTGGGGTAAGGTAACTGCGATAATATATTGTTTGTAATCCATTCCTCAACATGCTTATAGATGCTTAAGTAATCCAAAACAATCTGCTCGGTCACTGGATCAGCCTCAGCTTATCATCCTTTCAATTACTTTCCTTACATCGTCTTTTACTCCAGAAATTTTTGCCGTAACCTCATTATCGCCGAGCTCTACTAGTGCGAAGTCTACTATTTCGTCTAATTGAAAGTATATCCTGATTAATTTTACCAGCTCATCAACTTTGTTCTGTCCTTCATTCATCCTTCCTCACCTGGGATATCAGATAATCTACTAACGAGTCCTTAGCTTCCGTTAAGAGTTCGAAAGCTTTGGGGTCATAACTTTCCGCAACTTTCATGGCCTCACTAATGTAATAAATAGCCTTAATGATTTCTAGGAGCCCATTGCTATTAACTTGCTTCTGAGCCTGCATTCTTCTCAACCCCACGAAGCTATGTCTTCTTCCTCTCTCAGCATTTCTTGTCTTGCCTTCTGTACTTCTTCTTTCAATTGTGTTTTTGCAATATCCTCTAGTAGTTTTATATGCCAGCATTTGTGCTTGAAAGTGTAGCCTTCGCAATCGCAAGAACTCCTTACTACCTTTAGTGATAACGGATCTAAAACAATTCTGGTATAGTGAACTACATCTTTCCTTGACTTACTTTGAATATCTGCGGAAATGATTATTCCTTCTCCTAGAGTGTAAAAAACTGAGGTTCTCTTTATCATGGATTTTGAGGGGATTTGTGTGGAAATCATGTTTGTTTCATGTTATGTACTACATAACAAATATTTAAACTTTTTGCTTGTTATGTGACACATAACAAAAATCTTAAATTGCTCAGTTTATAAAAACCATGAACAAATAGTTCTTGAGGTAATTTACATTGGAAAATAAATTCCGACTTATCGTTACTTCGCTTGATAAAAGTTTCATAACATGGTTAAACGATAGAGTTCTGAAAGAAGAAGATCCTTCTCTAACTTCTACCGTAATTAATGAGGGAAATATTGAAGGAGCTATCTATTCTGCAGTGATGGACTTTGAAATAAATCATAATATAAGCCGAAGCCTAGCCGTATTGATACATCATCTCGTAGTAGGACACCCTTTTGCAGACGGAAATAAAAGAACTGCAACTACACTGTTGATTACATTAATTTCTAAGTTATATGAAAGGGATGTAGTTCTCGAAGAAAACTTAATGAACTCACTGATAACTATAATAGCCGAAATATCTAATGAATCGGAAAACGATATAGATAAATTGCAGAAAATTATTGAAGAAATTATGAAAAATCTGACTGTCCATTATTAGTCTTACGCTTTGCTACATAAAGTATTTTTCCATCAACTTTGAGTACCCCAGTTTTATCGAATTCGGCTAAGGCGTCTAAATACTTCTTATAAGTCTTTATAACGAATTCAGCTCTCTTATATAAGTCGTTTCTGATCTCTGAGATCTGGTCAGTCATTTTTATCCACATTATATACCTTTATATTCCTCCATTATAATGTTTACCCACTCTTCCCGATAAGTTCATAAATCGATTTTAAGTGTTGTGCCACCTCCTTACCCTTATCAGTTAGGTAAATTAGTCTCTTACCTCTGGGCGGTTTTTCCTCCTTCTCCTCCTTTACTAACCCCATCTTAAGGAGCTTATCTACGCTCTTAGTTATAGCATTAGGAGACCTCTGTTTCGAAACTTTTTTTATTTCCTCCTCTAACTCCCTTATCCCCAGCTTATCCTTATTTAATAAAGCTAACAAGACATCTTGATCGATTTCGTTAAGCCTTACTATATCTTCCATGTTATGTGTAATCTAACCAGTAACATAATAAGGACTTTTATTATGTTACATAACATTTATCAAATAAATTTATATATTTGTTATTTGGAACATAACACATGATAAATATGCTCAAACAAAAGAGATACCTCTTATTTAGTCCAGAGGGAGAAATACTGATTTTTTTATACAAAAACCCAGGTTTTCACAACATAGATGAGATATCTGAAAGTACTAGAATTCCAAGAAGCACCATATCGCAGAAGATACCAGAATTACAAATATATGAACTGATAGAGGTTGAGCAAAGAGAGGAGAAAAGAGGAAAATTAACGAAAACGATAACTTATGTAAAACTTTCCGATAAAGGTAAAGAATTTGTAAAAAATAAATTGAAGGAGCTGTGACCGCATAATGGCTAGGTTCATAGCTAGGACTAAACTGAATATTGATGATATTAAGGAAGTTGATGAATACAAAGCCCTTATTCCAGAGAATAATCAGTATGAGGAATTGAAGAAGGCTATAAAAGAGCAGGGATTTCTGTTTCCAGTTATTGTAAATCAGAATAGAGAACTGATAGATGGTTATACGAGGCTCAGAATTGCAAGAGAATTAGGATTAACAGAAATCCCAGCCGAGGTCTACGAGACAGGCGGGAGAGAGGAAGAACTTGATATCATTGCAAGCCTGAACTTAAAGAGGAGGCACTTAACTAAGGACGAGCTAGTACTACTAATTGATAAGATTCATGAAATGAAAAAGAGACTGAAAAAAGATAATATAGAAGAGCAAAATTCTGGCACTGGTGCCAGAATTTCAGCAATCGATAAAGAAAATATTTCAAAAAACTCCGTAACTGAAGAATCCAGGGAAATAAGGGAAGAATTGAAGAAACTAGTACCAGATGTTCAGATAAATGAGGATACTATTAGAAAATATCTCCAGATCAAGAAAGAAGTACCATGGTTAGTCCAGTATATTGGAGATGAGAAGAAGAACAAAATAGGCATCAGAAAGGCTTATGAGATATACACATTACTGAGTAAGAAGAACTTACTAGACCTGGATAAACGTATACCAAAAACAGAGCTTACTAAACTGATTACTGATAAAGAAGGTAGGAAAATCCTAGAAAGAGACGATCTACTACAGCTGATTTTAGACCATAAGATGGCTGTTTCACAAGCGATAAACAAGCTGAAGACTGAGGAAAAGATTAAGCAGTCTAAGAAGAAGTCCAGGGTAAAAACAGAAGATGAATACGCCGAAACTGATGAGGAAGAGGAAGATGAGACTGAAGAAGGACAGAGAGAGTTAGATGAAAATGAAGAATATCCGCTTCTCGAGGAGTGGCAAAAAGCTAAGGAAGAAGAAAAACAAGAGGCTGAACAACAGTTAACTCCCCAGTTAAATGTGTCTCCTAACTCTAACACTACGCAAGTAACATTAGAATTTTCTAATGTGTTAAAAGAACTATCTAATAAGGGATTTACGAAACTCGATTTCAACACCGACGTGGTTATAGCAAAAATAAACGATAAATATTACGCAATATTACTTGAAGCACTAAAGTCGTTGGAAAGGGGATCAAAACAGTATAAGGAATTAGCCGAATTTCTAGTCTCTAACAATCTGGCAGTTTACGACCCAGAAGAAGATAACTACATCATTTCGTGGAGGTCCTTAAATTGCAGTTAAGACAATGGCAGGCGGAGAAATTAGGCGAAGCAATTAATGCTTTAAAGCATGGCAAGACTCTTTTGCTTAACGCAAAGCCCGGCTTAGGTAAGACGGTCTTCGTTGAAGTATTAGGTATGCAACTGAAAAAGAAGGTTCTGATATTTACCAGAACACATAGTCAGTTGGACAGCATTTACAAGAACGCCAAACTTTTGGGCTTAAAGACGGGCTTTCTGATAGGTAAGTCAGCTTCATGTATTTACGCTCAGGGTGATGAGGAACCAGATGAAATAAACTGTAGTAAGTGCAGACTGAAGGATAAAATAAAGACAATAGAGGACAAAGAGCCTTCAAAACTAATAGAGGAGTTTAAAGATGCTGTAGATTACTGTCCCTATTATTCATTAAGGGCAAACCTTAAGGATAAGGACGTAATAGCGATGACTTATCCATATTTATTTCAGAAACCGATAAGGAATTCCGTCTTCTGTAATAAGGATGATTGCTTAAAGCTTGAGGACTATCTGATCGTAATAGACGAAGCCCATAATTTGCTTGAAGCGGATAAGTGGTTTACGAGGAAAATAAGTCGTAAAATGTTGGAGAGAGCGTTAAAAGAGATAGAAATTGTCGAAAGGCTTAACAGAATAGATGCGAAGAAGGTAAAAGACTACATCAACTTGCTTATCGATTATATGAGTAAACTAATCAAGGACGGGAGGTGTCACGAATTATCATTAATGCCATTACCAGATAGGGAAACAAACGGCGAGTTAATAGTAGTAACCAGAGCGTATTTAAATATAGATGAGGGACCGGTAAAGAAGTCAAGTTTGAAGTCGTTACTAAAGTTTGTTGAGATGAAAGGTGATCTGTATAACTGCAACGGAAGTCTGGTTAAAGTACCTTCAGACGTTAACCAATTAATTGAAGACGCACTTAACGTTAAGACGTTTAAAGTTTTGATGAGCGGTACTTTACCCGAATCTTTAACACTTACAAATTCGTACAAGATTGTAGTAAACGAGAGTTACGGAAGGGGAGAGTACTATTACTGCCCAAACGTAACTTCGGAACTCCGTAAGAGGAACTCCAACATCCCCATTTACTCCATATTGCTTAAGAGGATTTATGAAAACAGCAGTAAGAGTGTTCTTGTTTTCTTTCCCAGCTACGAAATGTTAGAAAGTGTCAGAATCCATCTATCGGGAATTCCGGTTATTGAGGAGAATAAAAAGACCAGACACGAAGAGGTTTTAGAGCTGATGAAGACCGGCAAATATCTCGTAATGTTGGTAATGCGTGCTAAAGAGAGTGAGGGAGTGGAGTTTAGAGAAAAGGAGAACCTATTTGAAAGTTTAGTGCTTGCAGGATTGCCTTATCCTAACGTTTCGGATGATATGGTAAGGAAGAGAATAGAGAGGCTGAGCAAATTAACTGGTAAAGATGAGGACTCAATAATACACGACTTAACTGCAATAGTGATTAAGCAGACTATCGGCAGGGCTTTTAGGGATCCTAACGATTATGTTAAGATTTACCTTTGTGATTCAAGGTATAGGGAATATTTTGCTGACCTGGGTATTTCCGAAAAAGAGATTAAGCTTTTTGCATAGCAGGAAAACCCTTTGAAATATTCCAGAGAGAAGTTAGGAAAAGACATGTATGGTAATAATATGTTCTCAATAGAAGTTACTGGTGATATAAGGATACTATACAGCGTGGATCCAAAAAACTGTATTGTATTTATTTGGGAGATCGGGTCTCACAAGGACGTTTACGGTCGGGGTTAAGCTCATAATAAGCTTCAATTAACATTTTCCTAAACTCTTCCAAATCTTCCTTACTCTCAATAACTAAGTAACCCTCACCTTTCTCGTCCTTATCTTCAATTCTCATAAGTATATATTTGTTACAAGCATTAAAAAGGATATGCTGGTTTCTTCTCATTGAATTTTGAAAAATTGTATTGAATATACTAAATGCGCAAGTGTTGGATCCCAGGATAAAATTTTACGTGAGAAAAATTCAGTTAACTCCCCAGTTTACTGAGAAAAACTGTTTTTCCAATCAACTGGGAAAGCATATATAAGC
Source organism: Sulfurisphaera tokodaii str. 7 (assembly GCF_000011205.1). NCBI lineage: Archaea > Thermoproteati > Thermoproteota > Thermoprotei > Sulfolobales > Sulfolobaceae > Sulfurisphaera > Sulfurisphaera tokodaii. The sequence continues at coordinate 1,313,213 of NC_003106.2, read as the reverse complement.
TCTATACAAAAAGTTTAAATATATGTCCCTCATTGACTGGGGACATTTCATTTTTATACAGTTTTATTAACCTGTATCACTAAATGCTAATTGGTATCATGTCCAGACTAAGGCTATTTATCAGTGAATATACCTTACTATTCATCATTGTCATGGTAATTTATTCTAGGTATGTCCTAGCGTTTCCTATCGGTTTTACGGTAGGAGACTTCACTTTACGTATACCGCCAGTCTTAATAGCCTACGTAATAACAACTGTTATTCTAATTATATCTAATCATGTTTATTATGACCTCTTAACTAGAGAGGAAGGTAAGGAAAACCCAAGGGTTTATCATGTAATTGAAGTAGAAGACCTAAGTAGTAATTATGCTAACATTATTATGACCTATGTAATAGGGGTGGTCTCAACATTTGAAGCCACCGTTTATGGACTAATAGTCTTTTTCATAATTCTGATTTTCATATACGGTCTGTATAAGGACAGTGAAATAATCTTCTTTAACCCCGTCCTTTTCCTACTAGGCTACAGAATTTATAAATTAAAAGTAGAGGAAAACAAGACCTCAATTTATGTTATATATAAGGAAATGATAGAGGAAGGAAATCCGATTGTAGTACGTCACCTATATCAGAATATTTATTTAGACCAGCGGTTAATAAAGAAAAAGAGGGTTAATGGCTGAGGAGGGATATTCTGGTAAAGATTTAGTAGAGGCCATTAATAAAATTAAGTTAGAAGAAAAGCTTGAGAGAATATATTTCTTCGTAAGAGTGGATAAAAAGGATAAAGAGAATATTGAGTACAAACTTAAGTACATAAAAATAAGGGAAAATAGTAGAAGTTATTTTAACTATATAGAAGATAAAATAAAGAAAAAGCTAGGTAATGAAACTATTATTAATGAGTGTGCGGATTTTGCGTTAAAAAAGCCATGCTATATAGATTTTTCTCTTGATCCTCAAAAACAAGTTACTGTCCAGGCTCAATCACATACTTACCAGTCAGGTAAATCTGATAACGTAATTGCGACATTAATCGAAATAATGATGGAAGGAGATCCGCCTACTAACGTAAAATACAGTCCAAAAGATGATTACCAAAATACTGACTACATTGGGTTTAAGCTTGGAGATGAAAGTGGGAACTATATATTAATTTTTGATAAATTCGATAAAAATACTTTTCTAAAACGGCCTAAACATAACATTTTGCGTTTTTCAAATGATGATACATACGAAATAGTAAGCAGTACCGACTATATAATTCTAAGAAAAAAGATACTGTTTGTATACTATAAGGACAAAATAATCATTTTTGCACTATCAGAATTCGAGAGGGATAGTAAATTTAAGGAATATTTAAAAGATTATCATATAAAGAAATTAAAAAATAATCCAAATTATAAAGAGCTAAACAATATTATTGATGATCCCCAATCATTCGAAAAAAATCTGAGAAACGTAGATCCATCACACTTAAGGAATCTAAATAAAGTTGTAAGATATGGTATAAAGGAAGTCGAAAATGAGCTAAATAATAACCCGAAGATTGTAGAAAATATAAAGAAAGAATATAAAAGGAAAACTCAAAAGGAGTTAAAAGTAGAATTTGATGAGCAAAGCAAGAAATTTGTAGTAGGTAATTCGAATATTGTAGATTTAATTAAAATAATAACTGATAGATTAGCTGAAACATTTATAAGGAGGAGAGTTGTTGAAGTCCAGGAATAAAATTTTGTCTCTTAGAAAATTTTATGATATTCACCATAATCTCTAGGAAATAGATAATTAATCCTGCCTGGGTTCCAAAAATTTTACACAAAAGAGCGGGGTAATGCGATAATGACGTAAATATTAACAAATTGTTAATCCTGAGGGGGACACTTCAAAAAGCTAATTTTTCAGAACGTGAAAGAATATTAACAATTTGTTAATCAAATTTAGGTATGGAAAGGGAATTTCTTGAACGATTCACCTTAAGCGAGTTAATCCTGCTCTCGTTAAGTCGGAGATGCATGACTTTAGAGGAGCTCCAGGAGAGGACTGGTGCCGAGAAGAATACGTTATTAGTCTACCTGACTAGGATGTATAAGAGGGGAATAATATCTAGACAATGGAGGAAAATTGCGGGAATTAGGGTAAGAGAGTATTGCCTCAAATATAGAGATGAGATTTTGCGTTAACTGGGGAGTTAACGCTTTGAAACGCCCCTTTTATCTACTGATTTTCATATCAATATTCATTATTTTTTGTAAATCAGTTCTTCCTTCTCTCGTGAAACGCATAATGTTTCTAATATACATAATTCGGAAACTTTTTAGACATCCGGTTGTCCGGGGTTCAAGTCCCCGCGGCGGCACTAGTTCTTCATCAATAGACAGCCTACATAGCTAGGGAGATTAATACGAGTAATTGTTAAGAACAAGCATGATTTAGCTATCACTTCCCCTAAAAATTATTTGGATACAACATAATGGCGAATATTAATTCTTGAATTTCGAATACACTATTATGATCTCAATTAATAAAACTTTTTAGACTGACTAAGAGTGAAGAAAAAATGTTTAAGATAAAATGAGAAAATATGAGGAGAATACTATAGGATAGACAATCATTACATTATTCCTTACTCTAGCACCGCACACTGGTCTACTTCATTTAATAGTTCTTCATATGTTATATCTGGGTTGTTTAGTATTATTTCTTTAGCACACTCCTCTACTCTAGTCTTATACTTCCACCACTGATTATAAACGTACCTATTGGTTATTGATGGGGGCTTACCAGCCAGTTCATCAACAACCTTATCATACATCTCCTTCAACTCCTTAGCCTTCTCCTCAGCCTCTTTTAAACCATCATCATAAGAAACCTCAACCCAATCCACAATGAGTGCAGCAGCAGTAGCAATAAACTGCGGAAACGCAAGAGAAAGATCAGAAACAGCCTTCTTAAACCTCTTACTCGCACCCATGAGACTATTTAGTGAATCATAAACGTTCATCATCTTAGCCCACTCAATTATAGCAGTAGTAGTTAAGTCAGAAGGAGGCTGAGCAATTCTTAGATAAACTAGTTGTACACCCTTAATTGTTATTTGAGAAATACCAAGAATTAACCCAGCTAAACCAAACTGGGAGCAAGATGTACCACAAGGTAACACAGCATAAACAAGAGCACCAATATCAATATCATTAAACCTAGTGTCTAGGAAACTTAAAGAACAATATTGCTTAGGCATTATTTCGCTACAATTTGATAAGACCTCTTTAGTCACAGTATCAAATGTAAAACCGGGGTAGATTTTCAAACCGTGACTCTTTGCCACCACTGGGTTAGTGCCATAGGCAAAGTAGATGTAAGGATATGTATCTGAGGCAGGACGCATTACATCATTTCTAGCAGCTATAGAAAGATAATAACTACCCCCCGATGAATATGTTAAACTAGCCTTTCCAAGAGCCAGTAACTGACTATAATGCATTACCATTGGTGCGTTGGTAAATATTGTTAGTATGCCTCCCTGGAATTCTGCTAGGTAGTTCCAGAAGATGTTGAATGTTCCTTGGCAGTTTTTGAATAGTGGTGGGTTGTACCATGTTGGTGGTGTTTTTGTTTTGATTAGTGGTATTGCTCCTAGTCCTTTGTCTGCTAGGTCGTCGATTGTTTTTCTATTTAGTTTTCCTGGTGATGTTGCTTGTGATCCTCCTTGGTATACTATTAGTTGGTCTGGGGACCAGTATGGGGAGATTCCGCCTATGTAAAACCAATCTCCCGTGTCTGTTGTTTTTATGAGTATTCCTTGTCTGAAGATTTTTTCTGGGGAGTTTGAGGCTTCTTTTAATACTCTTCTACTTGAGGCTATTGCGGGGTAAATCTCGTATCTTTGTGCTGTTTCTAGTGAGTTGTATCTTTTTAGGTTTTCTATTACGCAATTAGCTTGTTGTTGATCTAGTATTATTTCTCCGCCTATGATTCCTCCTAATATTCCGCCTAAGGAGCTTAAGGAGGGTGCTGTTTCAACTGCCATATTTTATTCTATTATTTTAAATATTTAAATCTATTCCAAAACATTAATTAACATATTTAATATAAAGATTAAAAGTCGACAACTGAGTTAAAAAAGAGGATAAAGCTAGGTTCAAATACTATAATTATACCGATAGATTACTTAATTAGTTAAGTGAGAACAACTAAAATTTCCACGTAAGAAGATAAAGTAAAGAGTTTACTGTACATTTAAAAGAAATTTTTATGACGTCCTTACTAAGTTAAAGGTCATTAACCCTAATAATTAATCTGACGTTTCTGTCGAAACATATTATCGTTTAGCACTTACAGGAAAATCGTTACATTTTTACGTTACGTTAAACAAATGTAAGATATACTGTCTTATTAACTGAAAATTCCTTGTGATTAACGAAATAAAGTAAGGAAGTAAATTCAAAGTATTTATTAGTTAATGAGCAAATATTATAATTTTTTATGGTGAGGGAATTTCCTTAAACTACTATAGTAGAATTTAACGCATAACGTGATTTTTTACAACGTTAGTTTAACACTTCTTTAACGGTTTAATTTATCAGAAGAATGATGTAGTATACCTCGACGGCAAGAAGATCCTCTAGTTGGATTATCCAGTACTTGGAGTGTCTTCTTTAAAGGATTCTCTGGCAGTTAAAGTTATAAGGACTATAGGACTCCTTTACTATTTTACGACCTTAAAGGTAATAAGATAGGAGAAGAAAATCACGATAATATAGAGTTCATGGATAGTGAAGGGGCTTCCCTATTTCTTGTAGAAACGTCATTTAATTTAGAATATCTCGGAGGAAAGGAGAAAAAGAGGAGGAAATAATAATGCAGTACGGTAATTACGACGTCAAAGTAAGTGATATATACGTAAAAGGTGACGTGTTACTTCACGGTTTTCTACTCTCTAAAGTTAATAACCCTAAGGGTGTTATAGTTTACGGCTACGGTGAATTTAGAATTTCTTTATTATCATCTTTCCCAATTCTACCAGAGTTCTATTAGACGAGGGGTACTCTGTACTTATAACTAACCTAAGGGGAGATTACAAGAATGGAGAGGAATGGCATAAGCAGGGAATGTTGCTGAATAAGAAGAACGTCTTCAAGGACTTTTCTGAATTTCTATAAGTTTGTCAAAATGATGGGAGGAAAGACTATTGCAATGGGCGGGGGTAATGGAGGGCTTTTAGTAGGTGCTACTGAAAATGAGTACCCAGAGCTTATAGACTGTGCAGTAATAGGTCATCCTGTTCTGGACGTGTTAAGATATGATAAACTTTACGTTGGAAAATATTGGGTTAAGGAATACGAGGACCCTAACGACCCAAAGTAAAAGGATTACCTACTCTCCTATAGTCCTTATCACAACTTAAAGAGTGGCTTACCAAAGACTTTTGTTTATACCGGAATTAACGATGATAGGGTTCAACCCTGCTCACGCTCTGAAGTACGTTGCTAGGTCTGAAGAGTTGGATAATGACGTCCTGCTCTTCGTTAACGAGTCAGGTCATTCAATAGTAGACCCGGAGTCTGAGGCTAGGGAGTACTCTTATGTTATAGCGTTCATTGAGGAATGTATATTAAACAAATAACTTCTTTGCTTCAATAAGCATTTCTTCTACCCTTTTTAGGGAGACTTTAACGTCCTCAACGGAATATTTTCTCTCGTGGAATCCCCATACATGCAAATCGTAACCAGCATTCCAGCCGTCTAAAACCCAATAACCCAGATTTTTAGAAAGCGTCTTGCTGGCCTTGCCTAACAAATAGATGTACCATCTACCTTCTTTCAAGAACTCCTGGTATTCCTCGGTCTTAAATTTTTCCGCCAACGCCTTAACGACTTCTTCGACAACTTTATAAGCCTTCTCTGACGCTTGAACTGCGTCTCCTTTTTCAGCATACTCTTTGCTTTCCTGCATATACTTTTCAGCTAAACTTATTCTTTCCTTACTACTATCATTAGGGTCTTCCCTACTTAAAATATCTAGTAAAGCCTCAGTAACATCAACTCCTCTCTCCTCTAGCTTTTTTATTATTTCCTCTAACGACATTCTATTTTCATTTTTTATCTCTTCAATATTAACTTTTTCTTCATCTATCGGAGTATGGACATAGTGTTGTCATTAGGGTATAAATTCTTGTATTACGAGTATTACTTATGGGTAGGAAGCCTATATTTAGGTATAGCTTGTCCTTCTTGTGGTAGTCATCATGTTGCGGTTGAGTAGGCAGAAGTATAGGGTTTGTGGTAAGCGTTTTTTGGGTTATGCTTCTAATTGTAAGAGTGTTAGGGAGTTGGCTTTGAGGATGTATTCTAATAGTATGAGGGCTATTTCTAGGGTTCTTAATGTACCTTTGGGTACTTTTTTACTTGGGTTAAGTAGAGGGAAGTATGAGGAGCTGGTGGAGTAGGGTTAAGGAGTTTGTTAAGGGTAAAGTTGTTTATGAGATGTGGACGTACTTATACAGAAACAATAGGGCTTTCTACAAGTGGGTGTTTACTTGTTATGTTTTCAGGAGTCTTGGAGTCTACCTAATTTACTCTGTGGGTGATAGGGATGAGAATACTTTCGGTGAGGTTAAAATGTACTTGCCAGATGATGATGGGTGAGTGGTGATTACAACGTTTACTTTTGGTTAAAGAATCACACGGTAGCACCAGTTAATCCCAACGAGGGGCTTCATTCCTCATTAAGGGATAAGCTTGTCAGGTTCAAGAGGGCAACAAAGGCAGTAAATAGGAGCATAAGCATGATAAAGTACTCCATAGCACTAGTCTTATTTGAGAGAGCGTCCAATGTGTAATTAATGTGAATAACTAAATAAACTAAAAAGTTATAAAACATGTTTACCTAGAATCAAATTCACTTAATTACAACAAATATAATAATATAAAATCAATTTATTAAATGTAACTACAAATAATCTCGCAATATTCGATAATCAAAGTTAAGGGAACTTTCCTAATGATATTTTCTAATCTAGAGTTTAACACATGTATAATCTAGGTGTAATCTCATTAAGTATTATCTTACAAGTTGGATTCTGTAATATTTGCTTTTCTACAAAAATTTTGTTAATAAAGTAAATTATATTAATTACACATTGGACGCTCTAGAGAGAAGACTAATCCCTGAATTTATACCCTAATGACGACACTATGTCCACACTCATTTTTGCTAATATTATTATTAGTCTCAGAAAAAAGAGATTCCCATACTGACGTAGTTTCTCACTGTTTGTGGTGATATTTCAAACTCTTTTGCCTTGTTTTCTATTGAATCCCTACTAAGTGCTGCTGTTATAAGTGTTTTCTTTACTTCTTCAGCCTTGAAGTTTATGAGAGAAAATAATTTTTCCTTGATTTGTGCAAGTGTTCTTGTGTGGATGGAGTCTGGTATTATCAAGTGTTATTCCCCCTAATGTAATCCATCCACCTTAACTTTTTCTCTAATTACAAAATTTTCAAATTAAAGGGAATTATTATTTGAAATTATTTTTGTAAAATGAATTTGGGGTCTAAAGAAGTATTTTCCTATAAATATTATATCTATTCTATGCTAACTATCTTTTGCAATGCTGAAAAACAAAGGTCTTTAGCAACACAAACTTCTCCTCCGTCTGACGGTTTTGTACGTATTTCGTCGAAAATTTCTGTTTTGACTATTAAATCTCCGTTAAATCCTGTATCTACTAAAAACCAGTCCTCTATGTTTCCTATCATAATTTTAATTCTCATTTCATGTAGAGTTGTGCAGGGGGAATTATTCTAATTTTCTTACCTTCTTTCATTTTCTCTTTAACAAAATTATATGAATCTTCTTCATTACTGAAAGTTGCTAAAATATTACCATTGTTATCTATGACTAGTATCATAAAATAAAATTTGCGTGAATGGTAAAAAACTCTCGCATTTAGCTTACCTAATCTTTCTTCTTAATCAAAGACAATTATCAGGATAGAAATAACTATATCTAAGTACTGTGTACCTCGAATTCATTTTACAAGAATAATTTCATCTAATACAGAAAATTTTTTAACTAGAGAAAAGTTAATGTAGATCATAGTGTTAGTGTTAAAATTCGCATAATAAATTTATTGAATAGTCCTTTCTTTAAAAAGAGTGTATTAATAAAAACTAAGATATTATATATGACAAAAATTTATAGAAATATAAATAGCTGAATAAGAGTACTATGAACTACATGAAGGGACTTATAATCTAAAGAACAGATGCGGGGGGTGGGCTTCGAACCCACGCAGGCCTACGCCAGCGGATATCCCCCTTGGGTCTTGAGTCCGCCCCCTTTGACCAGCTCGGGCACCCCCGCTCTAGCTTATAAATTTTGTACAATAGCTTAAATAGGTTTTCTTCATCCTAAACCTTTTATTCAACATATCAATAGTTCTTCTCATGGACCCAAAAGAAGTAGTAGCTCGCTTTATTGTTGATAAATTAAAGGAGCATAAACTAATAGGCTTAGGTACAGGTAAAACAGTAAAGAAACTAATAGAAGTTTTAAGTGAAGAAGGTCTTCTAAAGGAAAAGATATTTGTGGCAAGTTCAATAGATACGGAGTTAGAGATTAGTAAGAGAGAAGGAATAGTGATCACCTTATATTCTGGTTTAAGACCTCAAGTATATATAGATAGTTTTGATTTCGTAACTTCTGATAAGATTATGATTAAAGGTGGAGGAGCCGCTTTGCTTAGAGAAAAAATGTTATACACATTCTCTAAGGAAAAAGTATTTATTGGTGAAGAGTTAAAACTTAAGGATTTAAAAGAGTATTCTGTTCCTGTTGAGGTTGTACCAGTAGGAGTAGCATACGTTATTTCAGCTCTTAAAGAAAGAGGCTATGAAGCAAAAATAAGAGAGGGAAATGGTAAAATTGGTCCCATAATCTCAGATAATGGGAATATAATTTTAGATGTTATTGTAAAGAGGGAAAATTTATGTGATTTTGAAAGATTGGTAAAAGAAATTCCTGCAATAATTGAAAGTGGTATATTTTGCAAAAAAGATTATGAAATTTACTTGGCTAACGAAAATGGGAGGATTAGTATTTTGTGATTTTTTAGTGATCATACATGAATGAATGTGCCGTTATTAAATTATTTTATCTGAGGGGTAAGAAGTATCGTGATCTATATAGATTTATAGTGCTGACTATTAATGAGAATTATAATTTTCTTACATAGAATTAGAATAATTATACTAATAAATAATTGATTATATATCATAATGTCAATCTAATCCGTAATATAACATTGGTTTACCGAATTACCAAATAAGGAATCAATTATTTAATTTCATATTAACGAAATAAAATGAGTTCATAATTGACACCAAATTGCCCTATTAGTCTAATAATTTTCTATTCAAAATAATCGATCTAAAGAAAAATAATGTTAAAACTAAATTTTTGTATTTGACTTATCAATAATTTATAACGTAGTGGTGTCACTATAACCACATTCCAATAATTGAAATCAGCTATTTTTTATCTGGATCTTTACTCCTTAAATCGATGAACTATACTTTCAAAAGTGTTAACTAGTTGTCAATAAGGATATATACGTGTATATACAAATAATATTTTATGAAAACTATAACTGTAAAAGTACCAGACGAGCTTTATAATAGAATGAGGAGACATAAGGAGATAAATTGGAGTGAGATTATTAGAAATGCAATTAAAGCTGAATTAGATAAGATAGAAAATGTAAGTACAGGTAGTGAAATTATAGAGAGGCTTAAAAAATTAGGAGTGGAAGAAAAGGACCTAATTGTAGAACCTCCTCAAGGTGAAGAAGAATTTCAGAAAGAACTAAAGAGAAAATCTATGATACAAATGTTCTGATTGAGATCTATAAAAATAGGACTTTACAAGATAAGTTAGACTTTATTATTACAAGTATTTTAAACGTAATTGAATATCCTCCTATACTCAATCTTAGGAACAAGCTTTTGGTTGTATATCCTACTAAAGAAGATTATGAGCTCGCACTTAAGATTATGGTAAAGCTAAGGAAGATAGGAAAGCCTGTTAATGTGGTTGATATAATATTAGCGTCAATTGCGATAAATCATAATATGATAGTAGTAACAAATGATAGAGATTTTGATCTAATTAAGAAAGTTGAAGATAAGCTGGAAATACAAGTTAACCCTTAAATATTCAGCCGAGAGACATCTTACTTTTAATTACTTATAATTCAGCCACGTGTACCATTCTTAATTAAATCAATAAATAAAAAGAATTTTATCTACTAATAAGAAAATAAACTAATTATAAAGAAATCTAGTGTAACTTTCAAGATTTACTAAAATAAAAATTATACTTAGCTATTGTAAAAGTTTACATCTTTTTAAGAACTAATGATGTTAAAGTAGAGCTTACACCCTTTACAGCTCTGATATTTTCAATAATTTGATTAAGTTCATTAGGATCTTTTGCCTCAACTTTAACGAGAATATCATAATCTCCAGAGATTTCCATGACTTCTTTTACTCCTGGAATAACAGATAATCTTCTAGTTACTGCTGTAGTATAAACATTTGACTCACATTTAACTGAAATTAAAGCTTCAATATTTTCTGGCGGTTTAGGTTTTAATACTCTGCCAGTAACTGACTCAGCTATTTCTAATAAGTCTACATCTCTATAGAATCTAACATTTGGATTGGATTTTATTTTAGCTAGTACTTGATCTAGTTCTACATCACTTAATTTAACGCCCAATTTTTCAAACCTATCTTTTAGTGCGTGCTTACCAGTATATTTATCAATAACGTAGTCTCTACTTCTTCCAAAAGTCTCTGGTGGCATAAACTCGTAAGTTGATGGATCATTAAGAACTCCAGCCACATGAATACCAGCTTTATGAATAAATGCATAATCTCCTGTTATTGGATAGTTTGGAGGCATCGGTATACCACTATATTTTTCAACTAGACTGGCTAATTGTTGTAATTTATTTAACTTTACAACTTCAATTCCAAAATGATATTTTATTGCTGCCGCAATTACTTGGAGAGGAACAATTCCTACTCTTTCTCCTAATCCATTTACTGTAGTATGAATTATAGTAGCTCCGCCTTCTATTGCTGCCAACGCATTAGCAACGGCTAAACCTAAATCATTATGAGCATGAATATCAAATTCTAAACCTGGTACTTCCCTTACTAAGGTACTAAATAATTCTCTTGTTTTTGTGGGATAAAGAATACCCACAGTATCGGCTATACTTACTCTGTCAGCACCAGCATCTCTTGCTGTTTTACACACTTTTATTAAATAATCTAAATCGGTTCTGCTACCGTCTTCTGCTGTAAATCTTACTTTAACACCATGACTTTTTGCATAACTTATTGTTTCTGCTATTATATTAAGTGCCTCCTCTCTTGTAACATGATGTTTTGCTTTAAGGTGGATATCACTTACACCATAAAATATTGCTATTCTATCTACTTCTAATTCTGCTGCTACTTCGATATCTTTTTTTACAGCCCTACTATGCCCTACTATTTCTGATGTAATAAGTCCTTCTCTTTTAAGTTTCATAATCCTTTTTATTCCCTCATAAATATCCGAGGATACCGCAGGATGTCCTGCTTCTATCATCTGAACACCAACATCTGATAATGCTTTTGCTATTTCGACTCTTTGATCTATTGTGAATACAACTCCGGGTGTTTGTTCTCCTTCTCTTAGGGTTGAGTCAAGGATTCCTACTTTCATACTAGTAGTTTTACTTTTGGTAATTCCCTTATAAATAAAGCTATAAAGGAAAGTTCGAATAAAAAACTATTTCAGAGAGTTTATTATCAGTTGAATTACATTTTCTGCTCCTATTTTTGAAGTATATTTATTCAATATTTTAGATATTAAGTCAAATGTATCTTTATTCTGCTTTATAATATCAAAATAATTAGAATATACAAATATGACAGATGAGACAATATTATTTGTTTTTTCATAGTCTTCTTCTATCTCGGTTAATATCTTTTCTACTATATTTATATTTACTTTACCTCTATGCTCTCTTAATAGCCTAAATTCCTCTTCATTTAATATAGACATTTTTATCACATCGGTTCAATTATACTACCAATATCTTTACCATGAATAATATCTAAAATTTTATTAAGCCTTTTATAATTCATCACAATTACTTTTATTTTTGATCTTTCTATAATTTTTATTGCTAATGGATCAAGCAACTCGTAAGTTCCTGCTTTGACTGATTGTGATGTTTCTAAAATTTTCTTTAATGTTTCTGTATTTAATTTAGAAAGTAATTTTGCATCTTTATTATACCTAGGATCTTTATCGTATACACCATCTACGTTTGTAGCTAAGATAAGATAATCAGCTGCTATGGCTTCACTAACTAGAGCAGCTACTGTAGCTGTGGATTGCCCAGGTTGAAAACCACCTGTAATAACTACTTTCTCACTTTCCCATTTTTCAATAAATTCCTCTAAATTTTCTGGTACTTTCATGTAACTTAAATCAGAGAGTATAAAGGTTAGCAAATAAGCATTTAACCTTGAGGCCCATATTCCTAATAAGTCTAAGTGGGCTTCATTTACCCCTAACTCTCTTCCTATTTTGATATATTTTCTAGCTGTAGAACCTCCACCACTTACTATTGCTAGTCTATGACCCTCATTAACAATATTTTTTATAGTATTTCTTAATGAAATAAAATTTTCAATATTCTCCTCATCAAAAAATTTACCACTTATCTTAAGAACTAACTTCATCTTTGAAAAATATTATGACTTTATTAAAAAGTTTAGACTGGATAATCATCTGGCAATTTATGCCTAAAATATTTCCCAGTTTCTGGGTCTTTGAATAATCCTATCTTTACACCTTTTCTCCCTTTAGGTGCTAATACCCAGACTTTTTCTGGTGCCAATTCCGCTTCTTTCCCACTAGGAGTCTTTACTTTTACCTTTTTCTCAGCCATACCTATCATTATAGTACTTGTTCAAACAATTTTATAAACATTTTGTCAAGTATTGTAAGGTGTAATACCATGAGTAACTTAAGCCAAAGTTAAAGGAGTCCTTTAATACTTATATTGCATCACTAGTACCTCCATCTATTTGTATTACGGAACCTGTTATATATGAAGCATAATCAGAAATTAGATATGCAATAAGCGAACCTAATTCTTTTTCAATATCACCAGTTCTTTTTAACGGAGATCTTTCTATTACTTCCTTTTTCCATAACTCTTCGAAATCTATCTTTTGTTTCTCTGCTAATTTTTTAAGACTTCTTTTTGCCCCTTCTGTCTCAAAACTTCCCATTAGTATTGTATTAACAGTAATGTTATAGCTTCCTAGTTCTTTAGAGAGAATCTTAGTTAATTGAACAATTGAAGATCTGGACACATCTGCTAAGACAAAAATTCTTTGAGGTTGTTTAATTGTCCATGAAGATAAATATAAAATCCTGCCCCATCTTTGCGACTTCATATAGGGCAAAACCAGTTTAGTAAGTTTTATTGCACTTAGTAAATAGAGTTTAACAGAATACTCCCAGTCCTCTATTGAAGTTTCATCAAAATAAGAAGGTTCAGAAGGAGGATTTCCAGAATTAAAAATGAGAACATCAATGCCTCCGATTTTTTCTAACATAAATTTAACTAAGGCTTCTAAGTTTGAATAATTGGTTAAATCTGATACGTAACCGTAAACTTCAGGGTTGTATTTTTTCAGCTCTTCAACAGTAGATTTAACCTTATGTTCATTCCTAGAAGTAATAATAATTTTACATCCTTCTCGTGATAGGGTTCTTGCTAGACCTTTACCTATTCCTTCAGTGGATGCAGTTATTAAGACTCTTTTACCGTTTATATCGACATTCATCTCATTAATTATGAAAAATTCTTTTTAATATAAGTGTCGGCTACTAGTTTACTTTTGCCTACAGTAGATATTAAATCTATGGAAATAAGCTGGTAATTTTTTATCTTCTCTCTTAGTTCTTTAAAATCTTTTGCCTCTATAAATATATCATAAATTTTATCATAAATTTTAATTCCCTCCTTAATTTCCTCATCTGAATAAACTGTTACTCTATATAGACGTCTAGTAGGCTTTATAGTAAAAATTGTTGATAGCTCTTTTCCCGCAATTTTTGATACTACAGTAATATGGAATCCTTGCAAGTTTATCTCTTTCTCAGTTATATTTTCTATTATAAGCGGATAGTCATCAATTATTCTGTACTCTGAAGCCTCAGAATAAGGAGCAACAACTTGCGTAGATAATAGACTCTCTAAAGATTCTCCTCCTTTAGAAACCCAACTAGATATAGGTATACCTCTACTAAGTCTATTATAAAATGCTAAGTACTTTTTAGACTTAGTAAATATTATTACAGTATCATATTCCATATCATAGACAAGTTCTACTTGAGGATTATCAAATTCTGGTATAAAACCCATATTAGCCAATTTTTTTCCTACGTCTCTTTTTATTTCATTTTTTATACTTTCATAATAGAATAATTGATTTTCCACCATAAATTTTTCTTCTCTATTCTTTAATTCATCAGTGAGTTTAACACCTAATACAAAAGTCTTATTATTTCCTATCTTTTCTAATGCTTTCTTAAGGAAATTTTCTTTAAATTCATTTATTCTATTGTCACAAATGTAACAACTTCTATTTTGAAACTCGTCATTAAAATAATTCTTATATAAAGTAAGGCTTATTTCTCCCATATTATATAGAACTTCTTTTATTTGTGATAAATCTTCTATTTTATGCTCTTTTATTGCCTTATCTATTTCCATTAATAATAATATCTTTATTGCCTTACCTCTTTCTTCATTACTATGACCTAAACTGAGCCTTGCAAAACATCTTCCTAGACAACTATCACAAAGAGGATACTTAGATAATAACTCTAGTGATTTACTTAGAATTTCTGTCTTCAAAAAGTTTTGCAAGACCTTTTCTCCTCTTAACCATTTTTAACAAATTATTAGTTACTTGATATTGCTTTAATAATTCCTTTACTTCCTCTGGCGAAGTACCAGAACCTTTTGCTATTCTTCTTATTCTAGATTTATCTATTATTGAAGGATTATCTAACTCTTTATATGTCATAGAGTTCATAATTACAAGAAATTTTTTAATCTTCTCTTCTCCTAATTTCAATTGTTCTTCTGGAATTTGAGAAAAAACTCCAAAGCCTGGTAACATTTGCAAAATCTTATTTAAAGGACCCATCTTTCTTAGAGCTGTTAATTGCTTGTAAATATCTCTTAAGGTCAATTTGGCTTTTCCACTCATAACCTCTTCCATTTTCTTTTGAATCTGCTCATATTCTTCCATTCCCTTGATTTTTTCTATAATGCTCTCTATGTCTCCCATTCCTAAGATACGTGAAACAAATCTTCGCGGATTAAAGACTTCTAGCTCATCTAATTTTTCTCCAGTACCTATGAATTTTATAGCAGCACCAGTAGCAGCTACAGCAGAAAGAGCTCCACCACCTTTAGCCGTTCCGTCCATTTTTGTTACTATAATTGACCCTATGGGACTTGCTTGATGAAATCTAGAAGCCAAATCATAGGCTTTTTGACCTATTGAAGCATCTATTACCAAGATTACTTCATCTGGTTTAATCTCACTATACATATTTTTCATTTCTTCTAAAAGTTTTACTTCCTCACCATATCCATGTCTACCAGCTGTATCAACAATAATAATATCGTATTTTTCAGATAGGAACTTCTCAACTCCTCTTTTTGCTATCCCAACGGCATCTGTATTATTTGGCTCTCCATATACTGGAACATTTATTTGTTTACCTATCTGGACCAATTGGTCATATGCTGCTGGTCTATATACATCAGCGGCAACCAATCCAACTTTATATCCTTTTTTCTTATAAAATAGAGCTAATTTACCTGCTGTTGTAGTTTTACCACTTCCTTGAACGCCTACTAACATTATCACATAAGGAATCTTCTTAGGCATGACTTCTGGGTTTATATCACCACCAAATAATTTAGATAATTCATCATATACAATAGAGATAAACCATTCTCTTCTCTCTATTGCTGTGGGTGGTTTTTCTTTTTCAAGTCTGTCTTTTATTTTTTGTGTTAAATTACTTACAAGTTTTACATTTACATCTGATTTAATTAAAGAAATTTGAAGTTCCTTTATAAAGTCATTTACTGCTTTATCATAATTAGAGGAACCTAAAAATTTTCTAACTGCGTCTTTTAAATTATCTAACAATTTACTTTACCCTAACAATTTTCTTTCTACCCATAATTTCCCAATACTCTACCTCTGCTCCTGGCCTAATTTTATCAACTATATCTGCATCTGTTGGTTTTTCTATGTCAAATGTCTCATAATTTTCCATATCCATAATCGTAATTGTATCACCTTTATCAGCCAAAATTTGACCTATATGTTTTTCAATTATCGGAACTTCTACTTGTTGATCTACTGGTGCCATTAGTGTTCTTTTTTGACCAGTGAAAAGACCTATCGCAACGATATTAGCTTTAGCGCTTCCATGTTTTCCAGTTTTGGCCTTACTTATCTCAACTACTCTACAAGGTTCACCATCAATAACTACATAATTACCTACCTTTAGATCACCTACAGTCGTGTATTGAATGCTCATTTATATTCCCAAAATAACCTAATTAAGGCAAAGCTATAAACTCTTTGCTCCGAGCTTTGGCCCTTCATCACAAATTCAGTATATCTAGCCTCTTCACAGCAAATCTTATTTAACTTCAGAAATATAAAAAGCATTATGCCATGGAAACTTAAATGCAGAAATTGCGGGACAGAATGGACTATCAATATAAGCTTTGATATAAGTAAGCAGCCAGCAATATATCAATACTGTAGAGTATGCAAAAGAAATACTTTTAATGATATCCTAGGATACTATGAATGATGAAGAGACCCCAATTTTTGAATGATGAAATAACCTGTCTCGGCGGATCACTCAATATAATCTTTTGATTTAATTTTCTCTGGAATGTATTGAAACGCTAAGAATTTTAATCCCTTACTCGCCATAGCTTCTATTTCTAACTTAGACTTTTTATTAAGAAAGATCTCTATTTCATGTTGCCATGCCTTAGTCTTAAACCATTGATAGTTCTTTATTTCAGTAGCTCTTTTTATATCAGCATCTTTGGCTTTTATAATATAGTTTCTTCTTTCTTGCTCTGATAGATACGGTTTCTTATTACTATCGCCAAAAATATCAGTCATTGAGACTCCAAGGAACTTCGCATTAGGAGTAGCAAGTCTTTCACTTTCGTATGATAACGAAATAGATCCTATTCTAAAAACACTATAAATATACCATCCGTATGGATCTGCATCGGTTAAAATATAAACCGGTAATTTTAGTTCTTCATTCAGTCTTCTTACGAATCTTCTTGTCGCTCTATCTGGCTGTCCTGCACTTGTAACTAAAATGGCTTTATATTGTTTCCAGAATCCTGCCCTATGAAGCTGTTGAAATACAGCATCTTTCTCAACTACTAATACAAATTCAGCATTAATATCTACAAAATCTATTAAATCTGGGGTTGGCTCAATAGAATATGCACCATGACCCATTTTGCTTAAATCAATTATGTCGTTTCCACTTCTGATTCTCATATCACCGACAACTTTACCTTTCTCCTTACTTAGAATAAGCATATCTTCCCTAAGCAAAGACGTAAATACCTCAATATCCATTATTACACTATCTGACTCCTTTTGCTCGTCCCATGTATTTTCTTCATAAGTTTTACCTCTAGGATCCTTTAATATAATAGAATGTTTACCTCTATAATATAGATCACGTATTGTTGGGTATTCATCGTTAATAAGTGCATCGTATATTATACTAGCCATAAGTACTGTTTGCATAAATCTTTTAGACTCATTAAGATCGAAGAAACTTCTCTTTAATTTCTCTTCGCCTAAAAGAAGTAGCTTTCTCTTTTCATCATAAATAGTATTGCCAAGAGTTCTCTTTGGAATTTCCATAGTTGGAGGTTCAGAGTTATTTATTTGCTCAATTAATTTTACAAAAACTTGCCTAAGAGTGTCAGCTGCCTTCTTCCTAGCTTCTTTATCCACCTTAGAAGTTAATTCACTACTCATAACTCCTCTACTTTATAATTACGTATTTCCTCCTCTAATTTTTTATCGTTTACCTCAAGTTTATTCAACGCTATTTTAAGTAGTTTTTCTCTCAAATCTGAATATGCATCTCCTATTTTCTGTTTATCTCCTCCTACTAAGAATAGAGCTAGCCCTCTACTAACTTCTGGGATATATTTTAGGTAAGTAATAAGACGTTTTTTTGCCTCTTCTTCTTTCCTTTTCTCTGTTATGTATTTCTTTAATTTTCTAGCTACATCCATTAGGGCAAGTTTTATTTCTTTCTCTATTTCTTCAACATCAGCAATACTTTCTTTACCAGCGCTCCTATAAGGAACTTTTGTACTGCACAAATGTACCATAACTACTAGCGGAGGTTGTTCTTCCTCTATTCCATATCTTTTCCAGTCCATTTCTTCTGTAACAACTTTCCAAATAACATCTGATTTTTCATCATAAATTAATGGTATTTTATTAGCGTATCTTAATACTATTGGCTCTGGAGATGGCTGTATTGCCCCACCATAAGCTATACCAGCCTCTACTATGAAAGGATGTCCTTGATACGCTTTAGGTTTTCTTGTAATAGCTTCTGCAAATTCTGGGTTAAATATACTTTTCAATCCTAATTTAATTAAATCCTCTCCTATAACTGAAAGGGCTTCTGCTGAAGGGGGTCTAAAATCATCAAACTTCTTCATTACCTCAACTAATCTGGAAATTTCTTCGTCAGTTAATTCAGTTGTCTTCTTATCTTTGGGAAGCTTAGCCATCTCTAATATTTTATCCGCTGTAACATCACCTATGCTTTGAAACTCGTTAATCAGAAAATCTCTAACTGGGACTGGTTTATCTTTCTTAACAATCATGAATTTTATTAGTTCAATATCCACACCGTAAGGGTGAGGCTTAACTTCTTTAGGAGGTTCTGGTATCTTATCTGTTAATCTCTTATAGTAAATTACATTATTATCTGGATCTTTGAAAAAGAATTCAGCATAAGGTGAAATAATGTACGTTTTCTTTACATATTCATAAATCTTTTGTTTTGCTCTTTGCCAGTCAGCATATAAATAAAGTGTAACGGAAGTACCATGCCAATTCTTCTCATTAACTACCGAAGTCTTTTGTAAAATTATAGGCTCATTTTTAACTACGTCAATTTTTAATTTAAAGAAATAAATTCTTTTAGAATTTATAGGGGAAGTGACTACTTCTACTGGCCTTTCTTGATACATTTGACTATATAGAACTGCTGCTTTAACTCCGAGCCCATACATACCTCTTGTTTGCCTTAAAACGTATTTAGAGCTATAAAGAACTTTACCAAAAGCATTAGGAACTATATGAGGAGGGATACCAATTCCATTATCTTCTACATTAACTTTGTATATTTGCTTCTGAGGATCTACTAACTCGATTATTATCTTAATTGAAGGTAAAATATTATGGACGTCAGTTGCGTCTAATGCATTTTCTACTAATTCTCTGACTGTTTGATATAAGGCTCTTGCAGGATTACTAAAACCAGCCAACTCTGGATTCCTTTTAAAGAATTCAGCAGGAGAAATACTAGTAAACTTCTCAGATGACATAAATCATCACAATACAAATATTTTATTCGCTTAACCTAATAAAGATGCTGACAAAATGGGCAAAATAATTGTAGCATCTCCATAGATGACAACATTTTCGCTTGTCGGTTTAATCTTATTCCATGATATAGCTTCTCTAGGTTTAGCACCACTAAGACTTCCATCATATTCTTGAGCTGTAGTTATGTATATCGCATAATCTAATCCGTCTTTAAATTGGTTCCACCAAATTGTATGATGCTTACTTATCCCTCCTCCTATTATAAGAGCACCGGACTTTTTACATGAAAATATTAGATCCTTTATAAGTTTCATGTCTTCAAAGAGATTTAACTTTAATTGAGTAAATTGTGAGTATATAAACAAGTTAGTTCCAAATGATCCATCAATAATACCAGGAACTATAATAGGAACTTTTTTCTCATAAGCGGCTTTTAGTATGGAGTTTTCATCACTTATTCTTTTACCAAATTCCCATAAAAGCTCATATACAGGCCATTCCTTCTTTATACTAACTATCTCATTCATATATTTTCTTACTACATCTTCAATTACTTTACCATAACTTTCCATTGGAACCAGAATATTGCCTAGTCTATGAATTTCTAATTCTCTAAGCATAGAATCATCATATTCGAAAAGACCTTTATAGTACTTCCCGCCGAAACTTCTAGCTATATCATGATCAATAGTACCTCCTGTTGTAATTATTACATTAAAATATCCTTGCTTAATAAGATCAGCAAATAGACCTCTTAATCCCGTAGATACCAGATTTGCAGTAAAAGATAAGAATCGTAAATCGGCTTCTTTTATCATATCTTTTAGTATCTTTACTCCTCTAACTACTGATTCTGCGGTAAACCCATAAACTTTATCTAATATCTTATAAAAATCTGCATACCCCTTAAGCTCTTCTAATGTTAGATCTTTTATTTCCTCGACAAGTAATTCTTCTCTTTTCATCCTTTAGTAACACCTATTGGTCTTAATCTTACAACTAGTTTAGCTATTTTTACCTCATGAGCTACTTTAGCTACTCTATCTACATCTTTATAAGCTCCAGGAGCTTCTTCAGAAACTACTCTTCTGGTAGCAGCTCTTATAACTATTCCTTTTTGCTCCAGATTCTGTACAACTGAATTTACTGGATAATTACGTACAGCGGCCTCTCTTGACATCCATCTACCAGCACCATGAGGGGCAGTATACCATGTCCTTCTACCTTCTGGAATTCCAACCATAACATAACTTGCAGTACCCATACTACCGGGAATTAAAACTACTTGACCAATATTCCTATAATCTACTGGAATTTCTGGGCTACCAGGTGGAAAAGCTCTTGTAGCCCCTTTTCTATGAACCAAAACTTTCTTTCTCTTTCCATTAATATCATATTCTTCTATTTTAGCAATATTGTGAGCAACATCATATATTATGCTTAAATCTAATTTTTCTGGGTCTACATGAAAAACTTTTCCAAAGCTTTCTCTAACCCAATGTGAAATCATCTGCCTATTAGTCCAAGCAAAATTTGCTGCTGATGCCATCGCATGAATATAGTCTTGAGCTTCCCTTGTATTAAATGGAATTGCTGCTAATTCTCTATCTGGTACTGTTATATTATATTTCTTCATAGCTCTTTCCATAATTTGTAAATAATCACTAGCTACTTGATGACCTAATCCCCTAGAACCAGTATGAACCATTACAGTTACTTGTCCTTCATGGGTAATTCCTAACGCTTTAGCAACCTCTGGATCATATATTTTATCAACCACTTGAATCTCAAGAAAGTGATTTCCCGCGCCTAAAGTACCTAACTGAGTATGTCCTCTTTGCTTAGCTATAGGACTAACCTTTGAAGGATCAGCTAAATCCCAACTACCATGTTGTTCTATATGTTCCATATCTTTTTCCCAGCCATATCCGTTATCCACAGCCCATCTCACACCTTCAGCCAGTACATTATCTAACTGCTGGAAAGACAATTTTACTTTTCCTTCACTTCCTACTCCGCTAGGTACATTTCTATAAATCTCTTCAACAAGATCTCTAAGCTTATCTTTTACATCTTTATAATCCAAATTAGTTCTAAGAAGTCTAACTCCACAGTTAATATCATATCCTATACCTCCTGGACTCACAACCCCTTCTTCATCAATTGCTGTTGCAGCTATCCCCCCAATAGGAAATCCATAACCCTGATGCCCATCTGGTAAGACATAAACAGACTCTTGAACACCTTGCAAACATGCAACATTCATTGCTTGTTTCAAAGTAAGATCTTGTTTCATTTTTTCTATAAGTACATCATCTGCAAATACTGTAACTGGTACCTTCATACACTCTTGAGTTCCTTTATCAATACGCCATTCATAAGTATTTACTCGTTTTATCGTAACTTGTGACATTCCAAATGAAAATATATAGTAATTTGTTAATAAATCTGTTTTGATGATGACAATAGCGGACGCTGAGAAATGATGTTCACTGGCTGAGCTCTGATTATATTACTTTTTTAGAAGCTTCTCTCTTCTTTTCTAATATATCATCGTATTTTCTTCTAACGTCTTTAGCTACTCCAGATATACAATCTGGATCTGCTGAGAGAACAACTTCACGTAAGAACTTATATGCACAAGCCTTACTGTGAAAATAATAATCAGTACCTTTTATTGTTATTTTGACTCCTTGTCCTTGGGGAAACATTCTACCGCAAACTATACAAACGTATTTTTCAATCATGTTTTGAATCGTAGAGTTTAAATTTTTAAAAATAGCGGTATAATGTGCATTTAGTGATTGCGGTGATAGTTAGTGAATAATTTGCACGCTAAGTTGCTGACCCTTATAAAAGAAAAAGGATGGGACGAGCTAACACCGGTACAAAAGCAAACATTATCTCCAATTTTGGAAGGATATAACACATTGGTTATTGCACCCACTGGTTATGGCAAAACAGAAGCAGCACTTTTACCGATATTTAATTTAATGCTTCATGAAAACATAAAACCAGTTGCCGTACTATATATAACACCATTAAAAGCTCTAATTAATGATATAACGTTAAGAATAGAATGGTGGGCAAACAAACTTGGGTTTATTGTCAGCAGAAAACACGGAGAGGTTCCACAAAAGGAAAAAAGTTACAGATTAAGAAAAGCTCCTCATATTTTAGTTACAACACCAGAAGGACTAGAAATTGATTTAGATTGGGCGACTAAATTTAGGGAATATTATAAAAATTTACGATGGGTTATAATAGATGAAGTTCATGAGTTAATAAATTCTAAGAGAGGAGCTCAACTATCTTTACTTCTTGAAAGACTAAAGAATTTTATTGGATATGATTTCCAGAGAATTGGATTATCTGCTACTATAAATAATGAAGAGATAGTTGCCAAACTTATATTTGGATCCTCTCAAAGAAGGCATCACATAATAAGAGTAAGTTCTTCAAAGTCTTTTGATGTAAAAATATCTAAAATTCCATCTGAAAAAGATATATGGGAATCCGCTGCAAAAACTATTTTATCAAAAATTGAAAGACCTAGTTTATTATTTACAAATTCAAGGTTCACTACGGAAAGACTGTATGAAGAACTTGAAAAAATGAATGCAAATGATATTTATGTTCATCACTCTTCTATATCAAAAGAAGAGAAAATAAAAGTAGAAACAAGTTTAAGGGAAGGAAAAGCTAATCTCGTTATATGTACTAGGACTCTTGAACTTGGTATACACGTAGGAGATATTAAAAAGGTGTTCTTATACAGACCTCCACCCTCAGTAGCTTCATTCTTACAAAGATTAGGTAGAAGTGGGCATGCAGTAAATAGTGTTTCTCGAGGAGAAATATTATGCTTATACGACTTTGACATATTAGAAAGTTTAGCACTTTACAAACTGGCTAAAAATGGGAAAATTGAAAGCCCCTATATATTCCCGTATCTCGATGTTGCATCAAGAGAAATAATTGGCTTAGCGTTACAGTATAATGAAATAAATGTAGATCAAGTATATGAAATTATAACATCATCTTATTATTATAGGAATCTTTCTAGGCAAAAATTTGATGAATTAATTAGGTATTTAGCCAAAAGAGAAGTGATTAAAATAGAAAATAATAGTATTAAATTAGGCAAAGCATTCTTCAAAATATGGCGATTTGAAAAAGATAATAAGATGAGTTGGGCTAAAGAATTTTCAGAGTTCTTCTCATTTATAAATACTGATGATACTTTCTCTATCCGTTTTGAAAATACGCCAGTAGGTGAAATAGATGCTATATATGTTTACAGACACTTAAGAAATAACGATATTATTAGAATAAGTGGAAAAATATGGAAAATAGTAAATATAGATTTTAATAAGCATTTAATTAATGTAGTTCCTGTAAATAATGGAGAAGGAGAAATACCTATTTGGAAAGGAGAAAACATATCTAAGTCTAATCTACTAACTTCTGAGTTAGCTGATGTTATTAAAGACCTTGATAAAGAAAAGGAATTATTAGATAAAGAGGCTAAGTTATCAATAGAGAAATTTATTAATTATTATAAAGTCCATAATTTACCGCTACCTTCACAAAAAATTATCTATGTAGAAAAAGATGACGATGAAATAATATATTCTACGATTATTTCAGAAAAAATAGCTAATACAATATCGCATATGCTATTATATTTAGCTACAAAGAAATATAATCTGAATGTATCTGCGAGAGCATCAATTTATGGTTTTTCAATAAGAGGTATTAGAGAGGATTTATTTAAAGAGATATTGGCATTGGATTATAAAGATATTAAAAAATTAATAATTAAATCAATATTAAGATCTCCATTATTCTTTGCAATAGCTAAAGAAATTCAATATAGTTTCGGCAAATTAGGAAAACTTATTCCAAAAGAGGATAAAATTATTATAAGAGAAGCTCTCAAACAGACAGTATCTAGATACTTTAGTATAAAGGGAACGCTTAACTATATTAGTAAAATAAAAGAAGGAAAAGTTAGACTAATTGCCATAGAAGGATTAACACCATTAGGAAAAGCCGTTTTAACTCATACTCCAATAAGACCTTGGATTTCCGATTTACAGTTAAAAATCTACCAAGCATTAAAAGGAGGAGCTTACACATTAGAAGAGTTGGCTGAACTAGTTGGAGTTTCGAAAAAAACATTAGAGTTGAAACTAAAGAAAATGAGAAAACCTTGCTCTAAATATAGGACGTTATCATTCATAGATATTGATAGTGGAGAAACAAGATGGTGCTTAGCTGAAGATATAAAAGATATAGTAGACTCAGGAGATTATTATAATTCCTTTAGTCCAATAAATCTTGATGAAACATACATTGCAGTAATGAGACCATTACAATCCGAAGGAACAACAGAAATAGTTTTCAGAGTTAAAGATTTAGTGGAAAATCCAAATTATTTCCTCAGAAAAATTCCTTTTAATGAAATTCTAGAACTTAGACTTAAAGATCCAAATGACGCATTAATATTCTCAATATCTCCTAAATATTATTACGTAAGCAAGACTACTGTCGGATTTTTAGTACTGAATGCTGTTAGTTATATTCAGAATAAGAAATTTGGATGATGAAGCCCTTAAATATGATCGGTGATAAAGGCCCGTGTTACTGATAGACAGATTTATTTTTCTTCCTTTATAATCCACTAACGATATAAAATGACTGTGAAAAAGCCAAATGAAATTTTAATAAGTAGAACAAAAAGGGTAGAAGATTATGTTTTAGATGTAATAGTTATGTTTAATCAAGGATATGATGAAGTAGAACTTAAGGGTGTTGGAAATAGTATATATAAAGCCGTTGAAGTCTATAATCAACTTAAAGATAGACTTGGAGATGGTATAATTTTAGAAAAAGCTGATATAGGAAGCGAAGTAAAAGACAGAAGAAGAATATCATACATTAGTATCAAGCTTAAGAGAGTTTACTAATTTTCCAGATATTTGTGTAATCTCCTTGTGTAAATCTTCTAGTACATAGTCGACATTTACATCACCATTTGCTATTTTATCTATTTTCTGTAATAACAATTTTGTCCTATTTTCACTAATTAAGTCACTACAACATGAAGATAAAAATTCATAAGCCTTTATGCCTTTGTTAGTAGCTATAAGCAATGCCTTTCTTTTGCTTTCTACTACATATCCATGCCTTATAAGTGCAGAAATAGTCTTAGCGTAAGTGCTAGGTCTTCCTATTTCTTTTTCTTTCATATTCTTTATTATCTCAGCATATGTAAATAATGGTATTATAGATCCTTTAGTCAAATATGTGGAATATTTCTCACTTACTACATAAGTTTTTAAAGGATAAATTATAGAAAATCCACCACTTATTTTTGTAGGTAACTCTACCTCAAGTTTTTCACCATTTATAAATATTTCAAATTTGCTATAAGTAACCTCGGCTGGCTTCATTTGACTTGCTATAAATCTTCTAAATATTAAATCATATATTCTTAAATGATATTTAGTGAACTTTATGAAATATTTATTAGGATTATCCTCAATATCTTTAATAAGACTCTCTGTATCCATTGAAGATGTTGGTCTAATCGCTTCATGTGTG
Source organism: Sulfurisphaera tokodaii str. 7 (assembly GCF_000011205.1). NCBI lineage: Archaea > Thermoproteati > Thermoproteota > Thermoprotei > Sulfolobales > Sulfolobaceae > Sulfurisphaera > Sulfurisphaera tokodaii. The sequence goes on along the minus strand of NC_003106.2, from coordinate 1,286,798 downwards.
CCTTCATTTCCCCATGATCTACCACTAAAGCTATCATTTAAGTTTTTAGATTCAAGATATTCTTTCGCAATTGATATACCTAATGCAGATACATGAGTACTATCAGTCCTATGATAGGTTATTAAACCAGATTCAAATAGGTCTTGTGCAATTTTCATTACTATTTGGGAACCAATCCCTAGTTTATCATATGCATCCATCAATAACGAATCTGTAGTGAATGGTGGCAAAGGATTTTGTATTTCCTTTCTTTCAGATATTAAATTGATTTTAATATTTAATTTTTCTATGAATTTATTTGCTTCCTCTTTGATCCTAAAGAATTTCTTTATAGCGTAATCTCCTAACTTTATATAAAGAATCCAACCATAATTCTTCTTATACTCTTTTGTTCTCTCTACAATCCAACTTAACACAGGCCCTTGCACTCTACCTGAACCATGATTCCTTTCATAAAACATAGATTTTAATGCCAAGCTCAGCTCAAAACCGATCCATCTATCTTCTATTCTTCTTACTATTTGTGATTTTACTAGATTCATATTAATTTTTCCTTTATTTAATATAGCATTTAAAATTCCATTTCTAGTAATTTCATGATATTTAATTCTATAAATATTCTTATTATAGGGACTAATTAACATAGCTACATCATATGCAATCTTTTCTCCTTCTTGATCTGGGTCAGATGCTATGTATATTTCATCTACTTCTGTGCTTAACTTTCTTAATGCTGAAACAACTTTCTCTGATGATGAGATAAATACAGACCCGCAGTAAGGACATGTGTTAGACTTGATTGTAAACGTTTTTCCACAATTATAGCATTTATAAATTGGCGAATAGTACGCGTTAAATTCATTATTACCGACTTCAACGCCATAGTAACCTATATTTTCTGTAGTTAAGTCGGTTATATGGCCTTTAGTAGCTATAATATTGGTTATTAAAATCTCGTCGTTAACTAAAATTATAGTTTCATAGACAGGTATGCCATGAACTTCTCTTCTACTAGGTCTTCCAAATAGTCTTGCTATAGTCTTAGCTTTCGTAGGAGATTCTACTATTAGCAATATAGTCTTAATATTTATTTTCTTTTTCTGGGACGTAGATACTTCTCTACTTGAGACAGCCAAGGATTTTAATTCTCTTATATCTACTTCATTTATATTTTTAAACATAAAATTTGGTATAATTTTCTTTAGTTTTTGTGAAAGAATATCTAACAAATCAATATTATCCACTAGAACTATACTAATACCAAATGTTAAACCGTTACTAATTATTCTACTACTTCTACCAGAAGCCTGAATATAGGTGACAGTATCGGGTATATATACGTAGTATTTACCATTATTTTCAGTTACTAAAAATGTATCTGCTTTCAGTTTTTTAATATTATCACTCTTTAAAACATCCCATATTTTTTCTTTAATATTTATTAGATTAACTTTAATATCTTTTAGTTTTCCGCTGAGCTCTTCATCTTTCATTAAACTATACCTCAATATTTGAAATTCTGGTGGACTTAGGAATAGTAGCTTTCTTCTGATATCTTTTACATCTATATTAAGTAATTCTCCTATTTTTACTATAAGTGATGGATTGTTTAGTGCATCGGTTAAATTTAACCTAATTTTAGGTATGCCATAGAAGATTACATATTTTAGCCTTTTAGGCTCATCAAGACCTCTTACTGCTACTCCATAATAACTGGCAGAACCAATCAAGTAATCAATTTTACCTTCAGTAAATTTATTGAGGAATTTTCTTCCAGATATAGCAAGACCAGTAGAATATCCTCGTTTTTCTATGATTTCCTTTAATTCTAACATTTTTTCTCTTCCATATTCTTTGGAAACTAATAATAGTCCACCATTATCTGAAATTTTATCTAAAATTGCCTCTATATCTACTCCTTGATAATATAAATCGGCTATGTTTCTCAAATAAGTCTGAATAGTAGAGGGTTCAAATCCTATTAATGTTCTTAAGGCTTGTTGTTTTATACCCTTTGGCCTTAACGTAGCACTAGCTACTAGAAACTGAACGAAAGGCTTCCAGCTACCAATTTTATATTCTAGTTCTACTATTTTATTTTTTAACTCTTTATCATCTTCGTTAAATTTAAGAATTCTTTTCAATCTTATTAAACTGATAGCATACTGGAAAATTTCCTCTGATATCCCTAGTATTTTAGCCATTACCTCTGTCGTTTTACCACTTTTTAGAATCATATCAGAATCATCAACTATGACTAACTTTGGTTGTAGACTGACATAGTTATCATAATGCCTTAATATTCTATTGAAGGTTGCAACATTTATGTATTCTTCTTTAACATCATTACAGCTAACCTTGGCCCCCATGTTTCTTAATCGTTCGCATATCTGATCTTTTAAAGAGTTGGTTGGAACTACGTATAAAGTCGTATTACTAAAGAATAATGAATATACTAGAAGAGTTGTGGTTTTCCCTAATCCAGTAGGCGCTGAGAGTGAAAAACTCTCGCTCTTGGCTAATCTTTTTATCCAATATTTTTGCAAATTCCAGGGCTCATTTCCTATTACCCGTTTAAATATCCTAACTATTTCTTCAAAAGTTTCATTATCATAAAAGTATTCTGCATAACCTTTCAACGTAGAATTTTTAACTAACAAATCATAGATTACTCTGTAATCTAAATTTTCTACTCTTCCAGGTAAACATTTACTACATGGAACTCCGGCTAGTAAATGTTCATCATCGATAGGACCACCACAGTTAGGACAACCAAACGTATAGTAAACCTTCAGCATGCTAAAGTATTAGATTAGATTAGTATGATCTTAAAAATCAAAAAACTAAGTGATACTTAATGAATTCTTTTAACAAGACCTTTAAGATAACTTTATTATCCTTATTCGTAATTCTATTATCCGACCACTTGGGTGGAAAAAGATGAGCAGCACTGCAACCCCAACTCCAAGCAATGTAGTATTAGTAGGTAAAAAGCCAGTAATGAATTATGTCTTAGCAGCTCTAACTCTATTAAACCAGGGTGTAAGTGAAATAATAATAAAAGCTAGAGGTAGAGCAATAAGCAAAGCCGTAGATACTGTAGAAATAGTGAGAAATAGATTCTTACCAGACAAAATAGAAGTTAAGGAAATTAGGATAGGAAGCCAAGTAGTAACAAGCCAAGATGGTAGACAATCTAGAGTATCAACAATCGAGATAGCTATAAGGAAGAAAGCATAACAAAGATAAAGCCTTTTTATTCAGCCCTTTTCTTTAAGCAATAGATTAATTAGTATCTTTATATATTATATAATTCTGTGGTAATATGCCAGAAAATACTCAACCTTCTTATAAAGTAGAATTTGAAGGAAGAGCAAAAATAGGAGAAGTAATGGGTAATCTAGTTTCGATACAACTAAAACCTGAAGATCTTTCTAGCCCTCTAGCTTTTCAGATGGCTTTAACCAGAATATACAACGAAGTATTAAATATGATGCAACAGCAACCTAAGCTACATTATGTAGCAGAAGTAAAATTCAACGATTCTATGGGAAATCCCGTTGTTGTAGGAGTAGATTTCGGTGATAAAATACCTCCAATTAGCAAAAAAGATGTAAAGGTTAAAATTACTATTGAGTTTTATGATGAAGAGTAAGCCTTCTTTTTAAATATTCATAAGATACAATAGATAAGTATTCATCAAAGGAAATTAACCTATATTCTAGTTCATTGACTTTAACTATAAGACCTAATTTTACCATATATTTTAACGTATTTTTAATAACTTTTTTTGAAAAATATGGAGATAAAGTATCTAACGCTAAGCCTATATTAAACTTATCATTTCTAAATTTCCTATATAGTAAATAATATATAACTATTTCACGTTTTTTTAACCATCTCATAATCAACAGCCTAGTTACTCATCATGTATCAGACCTTACAAGGTTATATCATTCAAAACTAATATAAAAAATGGAGTTAAAATGCCTTATGTTGATAAAGGCTCTCGTATATGTAAAGCTGAGTACAACTTAGATATAAAATCTAACGATATAATAATAACCTACCCAGCATTGTTAAAAGTTAATAAAAATCTAATAATTTATCCACCTTTGTCAAAAATATCAGACGAGTGTAAAGATGAAATAGAAAGTCCTTCATGGGTTGATGGTTATGTTGTAAAGGGGAATGAAAGATTGGAAATTATAGCAGAGAATTTGATTACTGTTAAAGGAGAAATTAATGTAGATTGCAGCAAGATATTAACAGCGTATACATTAAAGAAAATTTTAGGGGAAGTTGAATTACAAATATCAAATGTAATCACTAGAGGGTATCCTATCATATCAATCAATGGATATACACTGATTAGCTTATACAAGGACTCTGTTATAATCTATACTCCAACCATAATTCCTATTATAAAAACATTTGCTTATTCTGTGTTTTATTATACCAAATCTTCTTCTGAAGAGGAATAAATATCTAATCCAAATGTTATATCTTTTCTCTTAGAAGCCTGATACTCTTCTGCCGTACCTCTAGTAACTATTTCATAAAGTCTTGCGACCTTACCATTACTTGGTCTTAAGAGCCTTCCTAGTCTTTGAATAAATTGTCTTCTTGAGCCAGTTCCGGTAACTATTATTCCTACATTAGCGTCTGGTATATCTAGTCCTTCATCACCTACAGTAGTTAACACTAGTATCCCAGATTTTAATGTTTTAAATATTCGCAGTATTTTCTCTCTTTCATTCTTATTTGTCTTACCGGTTATTAAATAAGCATTATACTTCTTTGCAATTTCTTCAGCCTGATCTACGTATTGTGTAAAAATTAGTATCTTGTTTCCATTTTCTTTTTGGATTATATCATCAAGAGCCTTTAATTTATTTTCAGCTAGATTAACAATTTTTTTCATTTCATTGTAAATTTTCATAGCTTCAATAGCATTAGAATTACCCTCTTTTACTAACTGTATTAGCTCCGAAACCTTTTTACCTCCAGCCACTTTTCTAAATTGAGAGAGTAGAGTAGCATACTTCAATTTTTCCTTAGACGTTAAATTAACTCTAATCTGAATTAATTCGAATGGGGCTAAATAACCCTTCTGAATTAATTCTTGGGGAGTTTTAAAATATATTAATCCGCCCATCAATTTAAATAACTCTTCATGTTTTCCATCTTCCCTCACTGGAGTAGCCGAAAGACCAAGCCTTTTAGAGGCTATACATTTAAGCGCTATCTCCTTAAATCTATCTGCAGGTAAATGATGTGCCTCATCTATTATCAAAAGCTCAAATTTGCCTGATAGTTCATCAATATGCCTATATGCAGTATGATACGTTGTTATCGTGATAGGTCTTATGTTCTTTTCCTCAGAATAGTAAAGACCAATATCACTTCTGTTCGCATCTGTAAATTTAAGTATTGCGTCCCTCCACTGTAACATTTGATCCTTAGTAAATGTAACTATTAGTGTCGACTTCCTAACTTCAGTAATTATTTTTATTCCAATGACTGTCTTACCTGCACCAGTAGGAAGTGCTATTACTCCAGAACCACGTTGTAGCCACGTATCTACTGCCTCTTTCTGATAATCTCTCAGTTCTCCCTTGAAATTAATGTTTAATTCTTTTACATCTAATCCCAAGTCTTTAATCTTTAGTCCGTTTTCTTCTAATCTATTTTTTATCTGATAGTAGTAGTATGGATCCGTTACATACACCTTACTCTGCTTATCATATTTTAAAATGCCTTTATCTTTGTAATCCTTTATAATATCTAGAATGAAAACGTGAGGTTTTATTATTAACTTTCCATCTTTAAGTTCAAATTCTACATCATACTCGGGCAAATATTTAGCCATTTCCCTTAAGTCGGTTTCACTTAGTTCTATACCAAGTTCAGATAAAATAGAAAGTATATCGTCTAATTTAACTTTATTTCTTCTTGCTCTTTCTATGTCTATCACGAATTGTGAACCATTTTTATCTCTACCTAAAAACCTAGAAAACGTTAGCAATTTTTTAAATGTCTCATCATCAAGCCATTGCTGTGTATAAAAAGTCTTCAAGAGCATCTCTGATCACTTCAACATAAATAACTTTTATATCATTACCAAACATATTTATAAAATTCCTTAAATTAGTTATTTGGTATATAAAATAGGTATTACCATTTTCCTCGGGCTTAAAAATGCCAATTAATCTCAAATCATTATTTGAATATTTCTTATTAGAATATAGTAAAATATAAAGAATTTCGTTCTCATAAGGATTAACCCTTAAAATAATTCCATCACCATTATCTAGCGTAATGCCTATAAACTCTTTACCCAGCTCCTCACATTCGCTAAGCCCATAAAATAATGCTTCCCTAAATCCCTCCCATTTTATGATATCAATTAGTTCTTCAGCCTTCATTGATTTTTTAATTAAAAAGCAGTAACTAATTAATATGTCGTATATTATTGCTCTTACAACAATTGGTGGAATGGAGTCCGCTAAGAAAATAGCAAAAACTCTAGTTGATGAAAGACTTGCAGCTTGTGTTAATATAATACCTTATGTAAAATCCTTTTATGTTTGGGAAGAGAAAACCACTGAAGATGATGAAAGCTTATTAATAATAAAAAGCGATGAAAAGGTAAAGGAAAAATTAATAAACAGAATAAAGGAACTTCACACTTATACTCTACCAGAAATTATTATAATAAACTTTAATGATGGCTTACCAGATTATTTAAAATGGATTAGTGAGAGCGTGAGAAGAAGTGAAGATCGAAGTAAATAATGAACTTATTTCTAGATTACAGAATTTAGCCCTAGTAGAATTAAATGATAGAGAAAAGGAAAGAATAAAACGAGATATAAAGAATATTCTCGATTTCTTTGATCAGATAAATAAACTAGACCTTTCTAATGTAGAACCTTTATTTCATCCTATATCTACTGGTAAGCTTAGAAAAGATGAAATTATAAAACCATTGAGTAGAGATGAAGCATTAAGTAATGTGAAAAGAAAGGAGGATGGCTTTATAGTAGGACCTGCTACCTATGGGGAGTAATATGATTATGAAACTGGTAGAAGACTTACTAAATAAGAACTTAGATATTGATGAATATGTTGAAAGAACATATGAAAGAATCGAGAAAATTGAGAAAAAAATCAAAGCGTTTATAACAATAAGGGATAAAGAAGAAGTTAAGAGAGAAGTAAGGGAAAAGCTTAAGAATCCTAAAGGGAAATTATCTGGAATTCTAATAGCTATTAAGGATAACATCTCCACAAAAGGAATTAGAACCACTTGTGCTTCTAGAATGTTAGAGGATTATGTACCGCCATATGATGCCACTGTAATAGAAAAATTAAAGCAAGAAGGAGCAGTTATTCTAGGCAAAACAAATATGGATGAATTTGCAATGGGATCGACAACGGAGACAAGTTATTTTGGCCCTACAAGAAATCCTTGGGACCTAGAGAGAACACCTGGGGGAAGCTCTGGGGGAAGCGGAGCCGCATTAGCTGCAGGAATAGTAGATATAGCTTTAGGTAGTGATACTGGAGGTTCAATAAGAGCGCCAGCTGCGTATAATGCCGTATTTGGCTTAAAGCCTTCTTATGGGACAGTTAGTAGATTTGGGTTAGTAGCTTATGCAAATAGTTTAGAACAAATAGGACCGATGGCAAAAAATGCTGAAGATCTGGCTTTACTCTATTCAATAATCTCTGGTGATGACCCTAAAGACGCTACTACAATTCATTTTGAACCCCAAGTACCGGAAAAAGTAGAACTGAAAGATGTTAAAATTGCTGTTTTGAAGGATATAGTAGAGGCATCAGATAAACCAGTTGTTTCAATATTTAACTCAACTCTAGATAAATTAAGTTCTGAGGGGGCAATAATTAAAGAAGTGAATTTAGGATATGCTGAATATGCTTTACCGGCTTATTATATTATTGCTATGTCAGAGGCTAGCTCTAATTTAGCTAGATTTGATGGTGTAAGATACGGATATAGTAAATACTCTGAAGGTAATTGGAGAGAGACTTTTGCTAAAAATAGAGGAGAAGGATTTGGAATAGAAGTTAAAAGAAGAATATTATTAGGAAGCTTTATCCTAAGTGCAGGATATTATGAAGAGTTCTATATTAAAGCACTTAAAATTAGGAGATTAATAAAAGATAATGTTGATAATATACTTAAAGAATTCGATCTAATAGCATCACCAACTATGCCTATATTGCCTCCAAAAATAGGTGAGGTAGTTGAGGATCCTATTAAAATGTATGCTATGGATCTAAACACTGTAATTGCAAATTTAGCTGGAGTACCAGCTTTATCTCAGCCAGCAGGATTCTATAATAATTTACCCATAGGATTACAACTTATGGGAAGATATTTGTCGGACTATTACATTATGGCTATTTCAGCAAAAATAGAAAAAGTACTTAACCTTTATGATTTAACAGCACCTATAAGTTAAAGTTTTTAATCTTACATTCAGTAGTTTAATAGATGGTAAGTAATCTTAGGATAGATACTTTAAGCTTGATAATGAAAGAACTAGAAAAAGAAAAATATCACATAGTTGGAAATCATAGTGTATATAAGAAATGTCATTGGACTCACGAAGCCTTAACTTCAGGGAGATACTGCTATAAAGGCAAGTTTTACGGAATTGAAAGCCATAGATGTGTTCAAATGTCACCTACTGCTGCGTGGTGTTGGTTCAGATGCATCCATTGTTGGAGATTAGAACCAGAGGATATAGGAATTGAATGGGATGAAACAAAATTACCAGTAGAAGATGATCCAGATATTATTGTGGAAAAAAGTATAGAAGAACATAAAAGGGCAGTCTCTGGTTATTTTGGACGTGAGGGAGTAGATAAAAACAAAGTTAAAGAGGCTATAACACCTAAACATGTAGCTATAAGCCTTACAGGTGAACCCACATTATATGATAGGCTTGGAGAACTAATCAAAGAGTACCATAAAAGAGGGCTTACAACCTTTTTAGTAACTAGTGGAGTAAGGCCAGATATACTTGCAAGCTTAGAAGAAGAACCTACTCAATTATTTGTATCACTTCAAGCCCCTAATGAATTTAAACATAAACTAATAAATAGACCTATTGTTGCAAACTCATGGAATTTAGTTATGAAAACATTAGAAATTCTTCCAAGCTTTAGTTCGCCCACAGTTATAAGAATGACTATGATAAAAGGATTCAATATGAGCGATGAAGATGCAAGAGAATTTGCAAGACTCATGGAAATCGCACAACCAACATATATTGAAGTAAAAGCATACATGCATGTAGGACCTTCTACTTATAGACTTAGTAAAGATGCTATGCCTAGACATTTTGAAATTAAAGAATTTGCTAAAAAATTAGCTGAGTATACTGGTTATAAAATTCTATCTGAACATATACCTAGTAGAATAGTCTTATTAAGTAAATTAGATAAGCCTATACAGATAGGTAATGCTTGGACAGATAACTGGAATTGGGCAACTAAAGACATAGAAGATGATATAAATGGAGAATATAAAGAAGCAGAACTAGGTTGTACGGAGGGAGAAACTTGAAAAGATACACTATTTACATGTAAACTGTTTAAGTTATTAAATAGTGATAAGTTAGTAACACAAACAGAGATTTCAAAAGAATCTGGTTTATCACAGCAAACTGTATCAAGAAAATTAAAAGAACTTGAGGAAGAAGGGATAATACAAAGAATTATAATAAAAGATGGAGAATATATAAAACTTACAGATAAAGGAGAAGAAGAATTAAAGAGATGCATAGAAGATATATTACAATTAATTATGAGGACTAAAATATTACACATAAAAGGAAAAGTGACAGCAGGGTTAGGAGAGGGTAGAATTTTCCTTTCAATTCCTTACTATATCGAATCCTTCAAAAAATACTTAGGATTTGAACCTTATGCTGGAACTTTAAATATTGTTATCTATGATAGGATATCATTAGAAAACAGATTGATCTTAGATTTAGCTAAAGGAATTATTATCCCAGAACACAAAGAGCCAAACAGGGTTTTAGGAAGTGTAAAGGCTTTCCCATCTTCGATAAATTCAATTTCACCAGCAGCTATAGTAATTCCAGCGAGAACTACTCATCCAAAAAGCGTTATTGAAATTATATCACCTTACTATTTAAGAGAAAAACTTAGTCTTAAAGATGGTGATGAGGTAGAAATTGAAGTTTATCTTTGATTGCAATATCTTTTGACTATTTCTTGAATTATTGATGTAGTGCTTGAATGAGACCAATTATTTATTCTTTCTTTCATTCTTATTATTTCTATATTATCAATTCCTCTTTTCTTTAACTCTTCCTTTAATTTATTCTCATCAACATGCTGATCAGGACCTAAAAATAATATGTCTGGTTTTACCCTTTCAACACTTTTTAGAAAATCTTTTTCATCTCCTAAGAATGCTTCATAAACATATCTAATGCTCTTTACTACTTCTAATCTTTGATTTTCATCATTTATTGGTTTTCTCCCTTTTACCTTTTCTGAGTTTTTATCTCTTGCAACAGAGACATAGACTCTTCCATAACGAGAAGCCTCTTTTAAAAATTCTATATGACCAGGGTGTAATATATCAAATGTGCCACCTACGAATACTTTTTTAGAAATTTGTGAATCTATATCAAGATTTTCATTAAATATAACTGAATCTAATAAACCTTCAGCATAAACTACATCAACCAACGCAGTAACTTCATCTTCTTTACTCAGATAATATTTTGCATCCTCTGTATATTGTTTAGCAAGATCTAGTACTTTACGATATTTTTCATAGATATGACTAGGTATTTTTTGTAATCTTTCTTCCATCCCTTTTATATATTTTTCTACTCTATTTCTTATTTCATTAGACATTTTAAAGCCTCTACCTCCATGAAGTGTAACTTATCTGTAGGAAATACAATAATATGTGGTGGTTCTTTAAATTTATAATTAAATACTTCCTTTAATCGTAATGCAACTACTTCCTCATCATCGCATCCCAATCTCTGACCTACTATGATGATTCTATCATCACTAACTAATCCTTGCTTCTTTATTTTCTCCATTTCTATTAGAAGTTCTACGGCTTCTTTAGCTGTCATAATTTTATCTTCTTTTAAGTCAAGATATAGTATTGTGTGGAGTCCCCGTATAAAATTATCATAAATTACATCATAGGGAGTCGTATCAATTTTATTATTATAAGGGTAAGTTATAGTTACAGATTTACCAAATTTATAGGAAGATAACATAGATTTTGAAATTATATAGCAATGAACTGATATCCCCGGAATTACTTTAAAATTATAGCCCTTGTCTTTCACCTCAACAATAAGACTCACATGTGTTGTTGCAATCATAGGATCCCCTATAGTTACTATACAAACATCTTCTTTCTCTTTTAACAGTTTAATAATTTCTTTAATATTATTTTCAATAAATTTTCTATCTACGATAATAACATTTTTATTTAAAAATTTAATAAAATCTAAATTTATATCACAAGATAGAGAAGTATAACTCTCGAATAGCACAACATTACATTTACTTATCTCATCAATTGCTTCTCTAGTTACAAATTTAGCAGAGAGGCCCAACCCTATAAGCTTAAGCGTTGGCATGTTTTTAAATTGGTATTTATTAGTATTAAATTAGATTATAAGAACAAGATGATAAGTTTAGTTGATGATATTTACATTGATGAAGATTTACCCGTTATATATATACGAAGACTTAACTCTATAATTCTATCTGATGTACACATAGGTTATGAAGAAGAGATGGCATCAAAAGGAATATTCATACCAAAAGTTCAAAAGAAACGTTTTCTCAATATTTTCAATAGAGCAAGAGAGGTTTTCAAAACAAACAAACTCATAATTAATGGAGATCTTAAACATTCTTTTAGTAAATTAACCAAACAAGAAAAAACTGAACTTAATGAAATATTTCGAATATTAAAAGATGAAGGTACAGAAATTACGATAATTAGAGGTAATCATGATAATTATTTATCTTTAGTCACTGAGAATTATGATAATATTAAGCTAGTAGATTCTTTGATAGTCGATAATATTGTTATTTTTCATGGCCATATGAATATAGATGTGGAAGAAAATAAAATATATATCATAGGGCATGAGCATCCAAGGTTAGGATTAAGAGATAAACTAGGCTTTGTAAGAAGAATGCAATGCTTTCTAGTAACTCCACTGAAAAATAACTCAAAAGTAATTATTTTACCTGCAATTGGAATTTATCAAGCAGGGAACGATATTTCACTGAATCATTCTAACTACATGTCTCCACTTATGAGAGAATATTCTATTCTAGAAAATTCTAAACCTTATGTTATTATTGAAAAAGAGGGTATAATGGAGTTTCCTGAATTAGGGCTACTGAAGGACATTATGCTTTAAATGGGAATTTATAAATGTGTATTTATAAACTATTTTGTAGGTGACCTAATATACCAGAAATACCGTACAAGGCAGTAGTAAATATTGAAAACATTGTAGCTACAGTAACATTGGATCAAAACTTAGACTTGTATGCAATGGAAAGAAGTGTACCAAATGTCGAATATGACCCAGATCAATTCCCTGGTCTTATATTTAGGCTCGAAGCACCAAAAGTTACTTCTCTCATATTCAAATCAGGTAAAATGGTGGTTACTGGAGCTAAGAGTACTGACGAATTAATTAAAGCAGTAAAAAGAATAATAAAAACCCTAAAGAGATATGGAATGAATTTAACTGGAAAACCAAAAATACAGATACAAAATATTGTTGCATCAGCAAATTTACATGTTATCGTAAATTTAGATAAAGCAGCATTCTTGTTAGAAAATAATATGTATGAACCTGAACAATTCCCTGGATTAATATATAGGATGGAAGATCCTAGAGTTGTATTACTCATCTTTAGTAGTGGTAAAATGGTTATTACTGGGGCTAAGAGAGAAGAAGAAGTACATAAAGCTGTAAAGAAAATATTCGATAAGTTAGTGGAACTAGATTGCGTAAAACCATTTGAAGAAGAGGAGTTAGAGTTTTAAAGATGTAATTATAGGTGATAACTATGACATTAAAACACGGAAAATATGTTTATGTTCAATTAGATAAAAACAAATATGTTAAGATGAGATATTTAAAATCCTATGAGAAAGCAGAAAAAGCAAATGATGTTAATGCATACATAATTCTAGGTAAAATAGTTACTAAAGCCAGTAGAAAAGCCAAGATCCTCAAGAGAGAAGATTTACCAGTTGAAGTAAGAGATAAACTTCCTAAATAATTTTTATGTTATATGTTTTTCTATTATAGAAAAAACTATATATAAAGAAACAAGTACAAGTGTTATTACAGATAATGTATACATTGTTTGAAGTTGAACACCTATTACATTTTCCTCAAGATTCTTAGATATTAAAACCATCATATAATAAATTATAATTACTGCAATTATTCTGAATATATCGTGCCATACTTTTATATCTCTATTCATGACTTTATTTATTGCTTTAGCACCAAATAAAACTATTATAGCGAATACGATAAAGGGAAGAATAGTAGTTAAAATTATAAAAATAGAAGAGAGATCGTACACTTTTATAGATGCACCCACATAATAACCTTCAATTATCCCTACAATAGTTGAAATTAGAGATATAATCGCTGCTATTACCATTATCGTAGAATTTTCCCACCATCGTTCTATATATTCGTCTATTCTGAGACCTCTACCCAATAAGGCTAAACCAATTATTATTAGAATGGCTGGCGTTGCATAAACTGTAAGATTTAACAGAGAAAATATACCTATTGTAATTAAAATAATTCCGGGAACACCTAAAAAAATTCTTGCAAACCTAGGGTCGGAAATAGCTTTTTTTATGTATCTTCCTAATAAAGCATAAGTTTCCTCGACTCCTCTATATTGCTCAACTAAAACTCTTTCGATACCTATAACTTTCAACTTAGACTGTATAATTGGTATAGCTTTAGCATCTTCTGGACTGTCATACACAATGATCGCTTCTTCTGCATTTGTAGTTTTTATAGCTTCATCTAATTTTCTCGAAAATTCTATTTGGCCCTCTATGTTACTTCTTTCTGACCCAGATATAAATGCTATCTCTACATCATTATTTTCTTTACGAAGTTTCTTATAGATATTATATGCTACTACCATAGTATTAAAGTCTGAATCCGTTGGAATTGTTTCTGAAGCAATATCAATAGCTTTTTTTACACGTTCTTCTCCTATAATAGGAGTCTCTAAACCTATTTTTCCTAAATCATCATCAATATCAACGTAAATTATTAGAATCTTGCTCATTATTATCCTTATCATTATAGTACAATATTAAAAGTTCATCAAATGTTAGTCTCTTATTGTTTTTCAGCTTTTCCTCGGCTTTCTTACGCTTATTCTCGATTATCTCTTTATTAACATTTTTAAGTTGATTCTCGTAAACTTCCGTAATATTCCTTGATTTTAACATATCTTTAATTTTCTTTAACTCATCCCTATATTTCTTAATTTCATCTTTTTTCTCAGTAATTTTATTTTTTATCTCGTTGTTCTTATTTACTAGTTCATTAATTTGATTATTTAAAATCTCAATTTCTTTCACTAATGAATCTCTCTCATTCTTTAGTTGTTGATATATCTTCACTTTCTCTGAAATTTGATTTCTTAATTCAACTATACGTTGTCTTATTGTTGATAGTTCAACTCTTTTAGCTAAAAGTTCCGCTCTATTCTCAGTATTTTTCTCTTTAAGTTGTGCTAATTTTTTCGCTGTTTCTAGTTTTTTCTCTAAGTTAGCTATCTTTAAGATTATTTTCTTCTCTTCTTCTAATGAGAGACTAGAAGTTTGTAGTCTCCATTCTAATTGCTCTATTTTCTTTAAAATTTGTAATGGGTCCAATTTTTCCTTAACTTTCTCAACGTTCTTGATTTGTTCAAATTCCTTTTTTATTTCACTTATAACCTGGATCAAACTCTGCTTCTGTTGAGAAAGTTGCTTAATTTCTTCACTTTTAGCCTTTAACTCTTCTCTTAGTTGTTTTATTTGCTCCCTTATACTTCTAAGTCTATCAACTTTTTCTCTTCTCTTTTCTCTTAGTTTTCTTATATTTTCAATTATTTTCTGTCTTTCTTCTCTTAATTTTCTTAACTCCTCTGAGGCTTTTGACAATTTCTGCTGAATCTCTTCTTCTGATTCAACTGAATCGCTCATTCGAATATCACTATTTAACAAGAGTTATTATAGTTATTTCTTAATCCAAATATAAGCTTTCAAGCCAATAATCTAAATCTTAAGCTCAATAATACCCCATCTTCTTCTCAAAGAGTATTATTATAAATATCAACTAATATATGGGAGAATATATTATACTTGTGACAAAGATTAAACTTGTAGAGGTAGGAGAATACTTAAAAAATACACTAAATAATAAATGGCTTCTTAAAGGAAATCCTAAAATAGACTATTCGTCTCAAGAGTATACTGGTAAAGTTTTAGTTGATGAACAAGGAAATCGAGTAGGCAAAATCTTAGATATAATTGGAAATGTGGAAGAACCATACATACTAGCATTACCGTTATCAGAAAAAGCACCCCAAGGTAAGTTATACGTAGAACTTAAAGAAAAGAGGGGTAAGAAAAAATGGAGAAAATAAAGTGCCCTAATTGCGGAAGTGAAAGTATAACGTTAGATCTAAACAAAGGCACATACATCTGTACTAATTGTGGATATGTCATTGATGAATTTGTTATAGATCAAGGTCCAGAATGGAGAGCGTATACAGAACAAGACAGATTGGAAAGAGAAAGAACAGGTTCTCCTATTACTGCAAAAGTTCATGATTTTGGAATAACAACAACAATTGGATATTCTAGGTCCAGTAATAAAACTAAAATAGAAAAATTAAGAGCAATACAGAATAAACTCAGAGTTTCTCCAAAGGATAGAAAGTTAGTCACTTATTTATCCGTATTAAATAATGAAGCTGCTAAGCTAAATCTTCCTGAATACGTAAAAGAAACAGCCTCTCTTTTAATAAGAAAAATAATCGATGAGGGAAAAGCTAAAAGAATAGACATATATACGTTAATTGCTGCGGTACTTTACTATTCTTGTCAAGTAAATAAAATACCAAAATCCCTTCAAGAGATAAAGAATAATTATGGTATTTCATCTAGTGAATTATGGAAAGCACTAGAGAGAGTTCAAAAAGTAGCTAAGAGTTCATTAGAGTTTAAACCCAATATAAAACCCACAGAGTTCATTCCAAAAATTGTAGAAAAACTTAATTTACCACCATATATATCTACTAAAGCTTCTGAATTAGTTGACTTAATGCACAAAAATGGTCTAACTAGTGGAAAAGGATACACAGCATTAGCAGCTGCTAGTGTATACCTTGTAAGTACACTAATGGATGCAAAAAAGACTCAAAAAGACATAGCTAATGCACTAAATATAACAGAAGTTACAATAAGAAATAGATATAAGGAAATTATATCAAATTTCGAAATAGAAGTTAAACTTTAAGGACAACAAAATAAATAAGCTAGTTTTACAATATATTAATATAGCCAACACGGTGGTTTTATGGAATCAACTACATCATCATATGAAGATCTTGCTTATCAAAAGATAAAAGAAGCAGGAGATAATGGAATACCGCAAAAAGATTTAATAAAAGAATTAGGGTTATCAACTAAAGAAGCAAGTCTTATAATTAAAAAACTTATTGAAAAGAAAAAGATAATTAAAAGATCTGTAAAGGAAAACGGGAAAAGCATATTAAAGCTATTTGCAATAGATGATGATGGAATAGATATATATGTTAGCTTATCTTCTATTATAGAAATTCCATGCTATACTTGTAAAATTCTCAAAAAATGCGGAAATGGTAGCTATATTTCTCCTTCGACGTGTCCACAATTATCTAGATACTTACTAACTAATGCTAAATCAGCTAGTTAATTTTTATACAATTTACTATTTCATCTATTTCTTTATTAGTTTTTATACCTCTATAATCAAAGTGAGTTATTGAAGCTTCTTTTAAACATTCTAACATTTTTTCTCTTTTTGGTATATTTCTTTTTATTAAGGATGCTATAAAATCTAGTCTAAAATAAGGTGATACATACTTTGACTCTTCTACTAATATATTTAACAACTTATTTACTTGCATGAAAGTATCAAAGTATGTGAAATTCTTTAGATTCTCTTTCATACTTAACAAAAACTCTCTATTCCATAGTTCCCCTGTCCATGCTGGACCATATCTTCTCATCTCGATACCACATCTAGGACATATTTTTCTTTCTGCATAATAATCGACCTCACGATACCCACATTTAGAACACTCATAATAATACCCTTGTTTCTCAAGTAATTTATCAACTTTTTTAGCGCCATTTTCTATTCTAAAGAATACTCTATAATAATAATCAAAATAAAATGAAAATATAGGATATGCAGCTTTTTCTATAATAGCACCTTCTCTTATTACCTTGGCAATTAAACCTCTAATTCCTAATTCTTTGGAAAAACTTAATCTTTCGCATATCAAGTCGTATTTTCTTCTAGCAGAAAATTTTGAAGAACATTCTAGGGCTGATAAATCAGTTGCAGTAAAAGCTACATAGCCTTTGTTTATTGTAGCGTTTATGGCTGACAAGATAAAAGGGGCTGGAGAACCAAAAGGATCTATATCTACAAAATCTGCTTTAATCTCATATAATAAAGAATTTGCGTCCTTTGTTGTTATTCGAGCATTCACATAGTTCTTCTCTGCATTTTTCTTTATTAATTCTGTTGCTATAGGATTTTTATCATTTAATATCAATTTTTCTATCCCTCCAATTTCAGTATAATATCTTATCCCTCTGACTCCAGAGGCAGATAGAGCATCGACAACACTTTTAGGCTTTATTACACTTAAGGCTAAAACACTAATATCTCTATTTAATCTCATCTTAGGATTGTAGAAAACTGGAGACCAACTGGGATCATATCTCCCTTCTTTCTCATAATCTTTAGGATTAGGAATTAGTAAAGAAGCCTTACCTTCTCTTATTTCAATCAAATTCATAGTTCATAATTTCGTTTTCACTTATTGTATTAAAATCCTCTTTTTCATATATTTTTTTATTTTTGCTCTCTTTCACAACCACAATAAGACTTGCTTTTATTTTACTGGTAATCTTTTTAGCTTCATTAAATTTTCTTAAGGACTTAGAGACGTTATCAGCCTCCACTGAAAATAATAGTTTCTTATCATTCTTTGAGGCAATAATATCCACTGCAGTAAAGTTCATCTTCACTACTTTATACCCTTTTTCATTCAAATTTAACATAATTTTATCAGAAAGGCTAGCTGTTTGCGTTTCTAGGTTAATATCTTTTTCGTCAACCTTAAAACCACTTAATACATCACCTAATATATCATCTCCAAAAAGTTCAACAAGTTTTTCAGCAATATCAATCGACACATAAGAATCTTCTCTTTCATAATCGTAGATAGATATTCTCGAAACTCCTAAAGCTTGAGCAACTTCTCCTAAGCTTAAGCCCATCTCTTCTCTTTTCTTTTTTAACTCCTTAGAGTTAATTTTAACAAAGATTCCTCCCCTTGTCTTATATAGGAAGACTTTCTCTCCATCTAGAATTCTTTCAAAAGTCTCTACATTCATACCTAATATGTTACCTCTATCATTTATTATTTCTTGCTCAGTAGAATCTTCAATTATTACCGGAATTCCCAGTCCAATTCTTGCTATGTTTTTCAAGTCACTTTTGATTTTCGATGATTTCTTATTACCTAGAATTTTAACTATCATTTTCTTATTCCTATTTACAGCTATTATATCTATTGATTTTTCCTTTTTATCTGGATAATTAATCATAGAATACTCTAATGATCTTTTTGAAAGTATCTCTGCAACCTCATCAATAGTAACCATTTTCCTCATCCTCATTAGCTAAATTAATAGGACTTAATGTTATAATTATTAAAGATTTATATTCTTTTATTAATTTTTCAATATCTCCTGTACGTAGTCCCTTACTTACATCTTTATTAAGTAATATTGATAACGCCTTTATTTCCCACTCGCTACCATTTACAATGTATTCGCCAGGTTCCATAGTTTTTATTATTACAAAAGGAATTCTTACTAATGACCATAAATAAAGAGGTATATAATGAGAGATTTTTTCTACTTCTTCCTTCTTTAATGAATGAGAGTAACCATCAGATAATCTAATATTTAATTTCCCATCAAGAGCTTCACGAATACTTACTAAGTCTTGAGGATAAAAACTTAAAAAATTCTTTAATCCTATCTCAAAAATTTTATCTATCATTTATTTTCCCTTATATTTTGCTAACACCATTGCATGGTCTTTATCATAAGGATCTAACTGAATAACTTGGATAACATCAAAGTTGTTTTCTTTTAACTTATTAACTTCCATTTCATAGATTTCAGTAGGTTCTTTTGTAACATCAATACTTCTAGCTTTTATTGCCATCATCATATATCCACCATTTTTAAGGAAAAATTTAGCATTATAGATTGCTATATCTGTTTCATCTGGCTGGGCAATATCTACATATAATACGTCAACATCTTCTACAAGAGTCCTATAATATTGCGGAAATCTAGCATCTGCTAAAATTGGAAATAAATTAGGTCTATGCTGAGCGACAAGTAAAAATTCCCTAACTACTCTAGGAGAAAACTCCACTCCGTATACTTTTCCTTCTAATTCTACGATATCAGAAACATGACTTGGAGTAGTTCCAGAAGCTGCACCCAAATAAAGTACTTTAGTTCCTTTTACAATAGGATTCTGTTTTAAACCCTTTAGAATAGCACCGCCTAATTTACTTCTAAAAGCATTCCATTCTCTATACTCTACCCCTTCTACTTTAAATAGCCTCTCGCCATAAACACTAAACCCTGGAGCTAAGTTTTTAGTACAAAGCCTTACTGTGCCATCATTAAATTCACATTGAAACACATTTTCAAACTGTGTTTTTGAAATCTTAACTAATTCTGACATAAATTTCATCTCCTACCTTTTCTTTTTTCTCTTCCTCCTTTTTTACCTTTTCTTTCTTCTTCTTTTCTCTTTTGTTCTTGTGGCTTCCTTGGTGGAGGTTGAGCGTATTTTGTCTTAATCTCCTCAATCCTTTTCTTTAACTCCTCATTCAATTTATCACCTATAAATCTGCCACTAAAAGCGTCTATTCTGGCAGCTATTGCTAATTTAGCAGCTAATGCTCTTGCAATTTTACCTCTTTGCCACCTTGGAGAAGTATGAATTGCTGGATATTGAAATATAACACCGTGTTTTGGCGGTTTGCCTCCTTTTCTTAAAGCTCTAAACAGAGCTTTCTCTGCACCTAAGACTTGAATTGTACTAGCAGGCATTTTAGCTAAATCTTCTAGGCTACCAGCTAAACTTAATAATCGCGCACCTAGTGTTGGTCCTACTAAAGCAGTAACATTAGGAGCTACTTCTTTCATAACTGATTCAACATAATCTGTAAGTTCTGATCTTATTCTGAAAAGCTCTAATATGGTATCGCTTAGCATCTTAATTGATCTTATATCTACATCAGTAATATCAGCTCCAATACTCTTTTTCGATGCATCTAAAATTTTAGTGCTCAGATCTTTATTCACTCCTATTTCATCTAACCCCGTATTTGTTATTTCATCCCTATGTCCAAATTTTGAAACAATAGAAGCGTAAAGTTCATGATCTTCTACAAGCTTATTAAGTTCTGGGAAATGAATACTATACCATTCTCTTAATCTTTCCGAAAATAGATTTATAGTTTTATCAATATCATCAATTGCCCTAATAGCCTGGATTGCTAGTAAGTCTCTTTTACTGGCTGCAGTTCTTAATTTTCTTCTAGTATATTCAAAAGAAACTTCATATAAAAATGAGTATAAATCGTTCTCTGAGGATGCAAACTTTGTTTCTATTGCTATCTTGGGTAATGATTCTCTAAATATTTTACTTCCAAGATTATGTATTTCATAAGAAGCTTTAACACCTAACTGTTGCAAATTTGGTATTTCTGCTTCATTCTCCACTACTACTTCTTCTGGTTTTATCTTCTGAATTAATTCTATGGTAGTTGGCAATGGAATACCTTTTTCATTATCTAGTAAAGAATCTACAACTTTTCCTAAGTCCTTACTACTCAATACAAAGTCTATAAGCTTACCTTGCTCATCATATGCAAACGACCCTATCGCATGTTCCACGATATATACTTTCATCAGTACTCAAAACAACTAATTAGCATTTAAGTTTAAATTTTTCTTCATCACATATAATTTAGTATGCCATCCCACGGTTCGCTCACAAAAGCTGGAAAAGTAAGAAATGCTACACCTAAAATGCCAAAAAAAGAAAGGCATAAAGAAGTTCCAAGAGTTAGAAATAGAATTGAATATGAGAAGAGAGTTGTAAAAACTAGACAGTCAAAACAAGCTGTAGCTGCTAGGTAAACGTTTTTATCTATTTTTATATCTTTTATTTTAATGTTAGAAGGTTATAGAGGTAAGGCATTAGAATTTTTATCCTCTCATAATGTTGATGTAGGAGATCTAATAGAGCTACAAAAAGATGGGTTATCGATAAAAGGGGTAGTAATGCCAAGCTATTCTAAGGAAGACGATATAATAGTTATAAAATTAGATAATGGATATAATATAGGAGTTTCGATAAGTGGAATTTCTAACTTTAAATTAGTTGAAAAAAAGAGACAGAATATCCAGGTTAATAAAGGAGAGCAAAAACCCCTAAAGGAAAAGAGCGAAGTTAAAATAATTAGTACAGGTGGAACGATAGTAAGTAAAGTAGAATATGAGACTGGTGCTGTAAGACCAGCACTAACAACTGAAGAGATTATAAATTTTATGCCCGAAATAAATGAGATTGCAAAAATAGATGCAGAAGTATTATTTTCTATCCTAAGTGAAAATATGAAACCTGAATATTGGATTAAAATAGCAGAAAGTGCAAAGAAAGCCTTAGATGAAGGAAATTTAGGCGTTGTAATTGCTCATGGCACAGACACTATGGCTTATACTGCTTCAGCTTTAGCTTTTTCATTTAAATCTCTAACCGGACCTATAGTTCTTGTAGGATCTCAGAGAAGTAGTGATAGACCTAGCAGTGACTCTCCAATAAATCTCTATTCTGCTATACTAGTAGCTAAAAATTCTCCATTTGCAGAAGTGACTATCAATATGCATGGAGAAAGCTCAGATACATATACTTTAGTACATAGAGGAGTAAAAGTAAGAAAAATGCATACTAGTAGAAGAGATGCTTTTCAATCTATAAATGATATACCCTTAGCGAAAGTTTTTTGGAAGGAAAAAGAAATTAAACTTCTGAGAAATGATTATATTAAAAGAAAAGAAGAAAACGCTTTAGATGCAAAATTCGATACAAGAGTATTCCTATTAAAATACTATCCTGGTATTAATCCTGAAATAATAGAATATCTAATTTCTTCTGGAATTAGAGGAATAATAGTTGAGGGAACAGGATTAGGTCACACATCTACTGAATTTGTAGACTATTTCAAAAAAGCAACTAAAGATGGAGTATTTATAGGAATGACGTCACAATGCTTATTTGGAAGAGTAAATATGAACGTTTATACTACGGGAAGATTATTGCAAGAATCTGGTGTTACTCCATTAGAAGATATGTTACCAGAAACAGCACTTGTAAAACTTATGTGGGTTCTTGCACATGAATCTGATTTAGATAAAATAAGAAGTTTAATGCTTACTAATTTTGTAGGTGAAATAAACTATAGGCACGTACCAGAATACTTTCCAAGGTGGTTCCATGACGGAATTAGATTACAGTAAAATAGGATTAAAAGTTGGTCTTGAAATTCACCAGCAATTAAATACAGCTCATAAACTATTTTGCGAATGTCCTACAACACTTCATGAAGAATATCACACACAATTAGAAAGATATCTCAGACCATCATTTAGTGAATTAGGAGAAATAGACATAGCTGCATTATTTGAATGGCAAAAAGGTAAAAAATATGTATATCGAGTTCCTCCAAACTCTTGCTTAGTAGAATGTGACGAAGAACCTCCACATATTATTGACGAAGAAGCATTAAGTATAGCTGTAGCTGTTTCTCTAGCACTACACTCTACATTAGTTGATGAAGTTTATGTAATGAGAAAAATCGTAATTGATGGTTCTAATACATCAGGCTTTCAAAGAACGGCGATTATTAGCTTAGGTGGTTACATAGAAGATAACGGACAAAGAATAGGCATTCAGACAATAGCATTAGAAGAAGATGCAGCAAGAAAAATCACAGATTCACCAACAGAAATAATATACAATCTTGATAGACTTGGAATTCCTCTAATAGAAATTTCTACTGCACCAGACATAAAAACCCCAGAACAAGCAGAAAGAGTAGCATTAAAGATTGGACAATTATTAAGATTAACAGGTAGAGTAAAAAGGGGAATAGGTACTATTAGACAAGATCTTAATGTATCTATTCAGGGAGGAGTAAAGACTGAAATAAAAGGAGTTCAACTTTTAGAGTTAATACCAGATATTATAAAGAATGAAGCAAGAAGACAGTATGAATTATTAAGAATTAAAGAAGAACTACAAAAAAGAAATCTTAATAAAGATATAGTGAAGAACTCTTTTAAAATAGTTGATTTAACAGAGGAATTTAAAGATACTAATAGTAAAATAATTAGAAAAGAATTAGAAAAGAATGGAAGAATATATGGCTTAAAAATAGCTGGTTTCAAGGGAATATTTGGCTGGCAATTAATGCCTAATAGAAGATTCGGTACTGAAGTAGCAGATTATGTAAGAGCATTGGCCGGTTTAGGAGGCTTATTCCACTCAGATGAGCTTCCTAATTACGGTATAACTAAAGAAGAAGTAGAAAAAGTAAGAAAAATCCTTCAAATTAATGAGAATGACGCTTTTATAATTATTGTAGGACCTAAAGAAAAACTAGATATAGCTACAAATACGATTTTAGATAGAATATTATATGCTTTTGATGGGGTTCCAAAAGAGACAAGAGCAGCATTAGATGATGGCACAACTAAATTTATGAGACCACAACCTGGATCAGCGAGGATGTATCCAGAAACAGATATACCACCAAGAAGAATAGATGAAAGAATATTAGAGTTATCTAAACAATTTGTTCCAGAACAACCTGAAATAAAATTAAAGAAATTGATTGAATTAGGACTTAGTAAGGACTTGGCTAATACAATGCTAAATAGCTTAAGATTAGATTTGTTTGAAGAATTAGTTAAGAAGTATTCTCCAAAAGTATCTCCTACATTTATAGCATCTACATTAGAAATAACAGTAAAATATGTAAAAAGTAAAGGTGGTGATATTTCCGTTATTACTGATAACATACTAGAAGAATTAATAAAATATGTATATGAAGATAAGATAAGTAAAGATGCTGTGCAAGAAATTCTATTAGAATTAGCAACAAGTAAAACTCAGCTTAATGAAATAATTAAGAAATATACTCCATTAAATGAAACAGAATTAGAGAAAATTATAATAGAAACAATAGAAGAAAATAAAAAAGAAATAGAAAATAAAAAAGATAAAGCGTTTAACATAATAATGAGCAAAGTAATGAATAAAGTAAGAGGAAGGGCAGATAGTAAAAAAGTAATTGAACTAATAAAGAAGCATTTAGGATGAAGAATTACCCCCGAGACAGAAATGATGAAGAAAAGGCATTTGGCGGATTTAGCAGATGATGAGCTTGACCACTTATGAAACTAGATGATTTATTAAAGGTAGCCTCTGATTTTCCTATTCAAAAAGTCAGAAAAATTAGTGTTTCAGATGATATTTTTTCTATTGAACAAGCACCACAACTCATATCTTTACTTAATCCAGAGGAAATTGAATGGAAGTACAACTCCATAATAATTGGACCAGATGGAACAGAAATTCAAACTAGAGGAAGTAAACGAGATAAAAAATACTATTACCTCTCACCTATTTATGAGTCACAAATAGGATGGGATTTAGAGCTTAGTAGCATTAAATCATTAGAAAATATGATCTATGACTTGCTCCCTTGCAAAGAAGGAGAAAGTTACTTTAATCCTTCTTTCTGGTATAGAGAAGATATAATAGAAAATAAAAACATTGTAATGGAAAGTGGAGAAATAAATGAAAAATTAAGGGAGAGAAACCACAAATTAACCTTTTATGATAACAACTTAAGCTTAGAATTAGGGTACGTTAACCCATTATATACATATCTTAATCCCTTTATTATTTCTCAGTCTAAGAAAATAATAGGAAAATCGGAATTTTTTAGTATCTCACTAAAAGAAACGTATACACTTATAGGAGAGAATAAATTATATCTTGAAAACAATAACGGATATATTAAAGTAGAATCTAATGGAAAAATAGCATTAATGAAATCAATTACTTGGAAAGAAACTAAGCCTTATGAAATTGTATGGAACTTAAAAAATAAGGTACAAAGAGTAAATTGTAAGCTACCATTCCCTATTTCATTATATAAATTGTATCCAGCCGGAATTTTACCATTTTTTATAAAATATGAAAATCATACATTGACATTAGGTTTAATAAATTTAAATGAAACACCGATTGTAGTAAATTTAGTATTAGCAGCACGTATTGAAGAAGCTAATTTATTATCACCACAAGGAGAGGAAATAGATAAATTAAATCCGGAATTTGATAGAATAAAAATACCTATGAGAAGATTAGGCATTGCATATATTAGATTAAAAATAAGAAAACTTCTAGAATCATTCCTTAAGAGAAAAATTATAAGCTCCTAGAGCACTTTCAACAATACAATGTGACAGCTTGTAACCATTTTTATTTAACACTTTTTTACCTTCAGCGCATAAAATACAATAATAAGATGATATAGAATTTATATCCTTTTCCTTAACTACTTTATCACTAAAATTCTCTAGGAATTCCATAAATTCTTTATCTCTTCTTAAAATCTCTTTAACAGCAGTACCTCTTCTCTTCTTTAAATAGTTCTCTACAGCAGCAGGAGTTAAACCCATTAAATCAGCAGTCTTATATATAGAAAGATTTTTTTCTTCAACAAGTTTTTCAGCTATTAGCGCCCTAATAGCTGGCAAAATCTCTTTAACTGAATACTCACAAGGAAGGATTAACTGCATAATAAACACACTACAATAGGAATATCGAAAAATAAAAATAAAAATTTTTATAATTCACACGTTTTGCATCCACCGGCATATGTCTCGCTTACTTCAACAAATTTTTTCTGGATTCTTAGTGAAGATGGTAATAATTGCTGTATCTTTTTTTCCTCTTCTTTCTTAACTTCTTCCCTTTCTTTCTTTATTCCAAAGTAAATTACTTGTTGGCTCTTAGATTTATCCCTATATACAGTAACGCCCTTAATTCCAAGCTTCCATGCCAACATGTATACTCTTTCAACAGTTTCTGGTGGTTCCTCACTCCTTAAGTTTATTGTCTTTGAAGTACCCGAATCGTTCCACTGTTGCCAAGCAGCTTGATGCAGCAAATGATACTCTGGTGATACTTCATGTGCAGTCCTAAATACTTTCCTCATACTTTTTGGCATAAATGGATTATCACCAATCATGCCAGTCTCAGCTATTTTTTTGACAACCTCTGGATTATCTAGCTCATATTTCCTTAAGTAATCTAGGAATAGTGGGTCAATTTCCATGAACTTTCCTACAGCAACATTTCTTATGAATGCTAATGCAAACAGTGGCTCTATTGATGATGAAGTACCGGCAATAATTGAAATTGTGCCCGTAGGTGCTACTGAGACTACAGTAGCATTTCTTAATCCATACTTTATCCTATCCTCCTTAAGTTTATCAAAGTCTAATTTATCAACAATTGAGGTGAGTTTCTTCACATAATCGCTAGGCTTATCCTTAATACCCATAATTTCAAGTATTTCGTAAAAGTCCTTTGCACTCTCCCATATGTCTTTGTACAGTTTTGCATCATAAGCTGGGAATGAACCTTTTTCTTTAGCAATCTCAATTGACTCCTTAAAAGCGTGATAATAAATGAACTTGGCTAGTTGATAAGATAAGTACACAGCATCAACAGAGTCATAAGGTATGCCTAGCTTAATTAACATTCTAGCTAAACCCATAACACCTAAGCCAACTTTCCTAGTCTTCTTAGTAGCTTCCTCAATCTGCTTTAATGGATAACGATTAGCATCTATTACATTATCTAAAAGCCTAACAGCATAACGAATAGTTTCAGCTAAACCATCCCAATCAATCTTACCATCCACAACAAATTTTTCTAAATTGATAGAACCTAAATTACAGCTTTCCCAGGGTAATAAGGGTTCCTCACCACATGGGTTTGTAGCGTTTAT
Source organism: Sulfurisphaera tokodaii str. 7 (assembly GCF_000011205.1). Lineage (NCBI taxonomy): Archaea > Thermoproteati > Thermoproteota > Thermoprotei > Sulfolobales > Sulfolobaceae > Sulfurisphaera > Sulfurisphaera tokodaii. The sequence goes on along the minus strand of NC_003106.2, from coordinate 1,259,228 downwards.
CTTCCCTAAATACCACACTGGGTGGCGCCTATTTATTGTGTCTATGAATAGTAATCCTGGATCACCAGAGTCCCAAGCACCTTTTACAATTTCATCGAACAAATTCCTAGCATTAACCCATTGTGTTATAGCATTTTCTTTCTCAGCAATTACTAAAGCCTCATCAATAGTTATTATCTTACTTTCAGCAAGATCAACCGTACCGCCCTTCTCTTCCAATTCTGACAATATAACCTCTTGTATCCACTCCTCATTCATATAACCTCTAGCCTTAGACATGTAATAATCCCAATCAGCAATCTTAGTCTTCCTAGGGTTAATTAATGGTACAACATCGCCTCTCTCTACAGCTTGCATAAAATAATCATAAACTCCTACTGAAATATTAAAGTTCTGTAATTGCGTATCTTTTAATTGACCAGTCTTTGATTTAATAAACTCCTCTATATCAGGGTGCCATACATGCATAACACCCATATTTGCTCCTCTTCTCTTACCTCCTTGCTTTACAACATCAGTAGATACATCAAATATTCTCATAAATGACACTGGACCTGAAGCTACACCTGCAGTAGAAGCCACAATATCCCCCTTAGGTCTTAATTCGGAGAAGTCAAATCCAGTACCTCCACCTTGTTGATGAACAACAGCCATAGCCCTTAATGCATCGTATATACCTTCACCATTTGGAGTAATCATTGAATCCCTAACTGGAATTACAAAACATGCAGACAAAATTCCCAATCTTGTACCACTATTCATTAGAGTTGGTGTATTTGGTAAGAACTTTAACTCAGACATTATTTTATAAAACTTCTCCTCTAATTGTTTAACCTCACTCTCAGATCTACCATATTGTCTTTCTACATTAGCCAAATGTTTTGCTACCCTCCTAAACATCATCTGTGGTGTTTCAATATAACGTAAAGTGTTTGGATCCTTTAACAAATACCTTGCTTCTAATACTTTTAACGCATTATATGTTAACAATAAATCTCTTTCATCAAAACCTTTCCAATTGCCCTTACCAAATACATGATTATAAATCCTAGCTAAAACATACTTCTTTGCGAGATCCATTAATTCTGGATGATCCAAAGAGTGCTCAATCAGGTTCCTTTCGACGATATCTGCTATAGTTCTTGTATCTATAGCATTATCTTTAGCATTTTGAGCTATATCATTAAGTATTCCATCCATTACGTCTTCTGGTATAATTCCTAGCTTTGAAAATATCTTATCAGATTTAAACTCTTCAACCTTACCACTTCTTTTGAGAACCTTAAGCTTTGAGAGTGAGAGGATGGTAATATCAGCTTTTTGCATTTTCTAATCATTAAATATTATATTTCGAAGTATATATACAGTATCGCCAATTAGAATAGTATTACCCCAAAAAGAGAATAATTTCTAATACCTAAGTTCATATTAGTTATATTATATGTCATTACTTCTACTAATTGGATTAAAGGGAAACTGATTTAAGAATGTAAAATAGAATATACATGGACCCGTAGCTCAGCCAGGATAGAGCGCCGGCCTGCGGTTTTAAAGTAGGGAGCCGGCGGTCCCGGGTTCAAGTCCCGGCGGGTCCGCTATTTTACATCCTCTTTAACGGTTTTATTCCAACAATACTAAGACCGTTATATAGAATTCTTTCGACACCTTTAACTATAAATAGTCTTAGCATTCTTTTTCCTTCGTTTGGTTCTTGTAAAACTCTTTCAAAGTTATACCATCTGTTAAATATATCTGCTATACTCCTCATAAATCCTAACAAATCTTCTGGTCTTAATTCATCAACAGCTTTAGTAGCTACTTCTGGGAATTTTGCGATTGATATTAAAAGACGCCTCTTATCATCTACTATATCACTAAAATCTACTTTATTAATATCTAATTTTTCTTCATTTTTAGCCAATATATTATATGCTCTAGCATAGGTATATTGTAAATAAGGTCCACTATTTTGATCAAAATCAACTATATTCTTTATGTTAAAAGAAACAGGCTTATTTGCTGATACTGACAGAATAGCATATCTAATAGCTGAGTTAACAATATCTAGCAAATTATTTAAGTCTCCTCCTTTTTCTTTTATTTTATTTTCAGCAACTTCTTTTACCTCATTTATTATTTCATCTAAAGAAATATACCTACCTAGTCTGCCACTCATTCTCATTCCTTGTAAATTCACCATACCATAAGAATAGTGTATAAGATTCTCTGCTATATCTTTGAAACCTAAAAGATATAATGATGCTCTTAATTGCATTTGTGGAACTGATTGCTGTTCAGCTATAACATTTATTACTTTATTTGCATAGAAAACTTCAAATTTATATAAAGAATAAGCTATATCTCTAGTAGTATAAAGAGTTGTTCCATCAGATCTAACTAAAACAAGGGGAGGAAGTTCTAACCCTAATGGAATATTAAGTCTTTTCCTTGCCTCTGGATCTAAATCAAGTGAGAGGGCTATAGTACCTTTATGCTCCTTTATATTTTTTGAAGAAAGAGCTAATTTTACAATCTCATCTACTCTCTTACTCCATAATAAATCACTTTCATAATCAAAATTATCAAAATGAATATCTAATATCTTTAAACTGTCTTTAAAACCTTCTAATGTCCAGTTTACTAATTTTCTAATTACATTCACAATTTTCTCATCACTATGTCTCTCATAATTTTTTATTATGTTTTGTATTTTTTCTTCTATATTTTCTATCTTACTTATCTCATCAGCAAGTTTATCAAATATTTCTGGATATTTTTCTCTATGTTTGCCTGCAAGTGAAATTAATTCGTCTAATTTAGATATTTTTTGTCTATATTCCTCTTCATTAGAACTAGAAAGTTCTTTCTTTAATTGATTTATCTCAATTAGAATGTTAGTTATAGCATAAATAACACCTATCCATTGATCTATTTTCTCATCTCTAGGTGGGTTTGGTTCCCCTAATAAAAGATAACCTAAAGTAAGGATTGCAACTTGCCTCCCAGCATCATTAACATAAAACCTTGTATTAACTTCATGCCCTCTAGCTTTTAGCATTCTAGCTATTACATCACCTAATATTGCATTTCTCAAATGACCCACATGTAAGGGATGAATAGGATTGGCACTGGTATGCTCTACCACTACCCTTTGGGGTTTTTGTATTTTTTCAATACCATAATCCTCGGGAAAATTAGTAAAAATAAGTTTAAAGAGCTCAGATTCGTTTATGACACCATTAATGTATATACCAGCTTTTTTAATCTCTCTTATAAGTTTTCCACCAGAGGGAAAATCAGAGATATTAAGCAATTCTTTATTCTTAGTAACTGTTGGTAATGGCAGTGAAACGTCCCCCATTTGTTCTTTTGGAGGGTACTCAAAATTCTCATATATTTTGTTTTGATCAATGCTTAGCCTTTCCGATAAAATTTTAGCAAATTCGAGCTTCACTTCTTTTATAGGATTCACAACAGAGCATAAGCCACTATCTTTATATCTTTTTCCTCTCTTAAGTCATAAAACATGAAAAGAGCCGAGGTATTAATAGTAGAAGATTTAAGAGGAGAAAGAAAGGTAGATGAAAATAGAGTATCCGAAATTATAGAGAAGATAAATGGAGTTGATGAAATTATTATAAATAAAATTACATTACCAACAGAAACGGGAGATGACGATTTATTAGGTGTTCACATAATAGTGAGAGAAATTGCAGAAACATAGTGTATGTCCCTTTTATAAAGGAGGCTTCTGTACTTCCCCGATGTTAGAAAATCCTTCTGACACAGTAACAAGCCCTAATAGATGTTTAAAAGATTATAAAAGTTGTAGATTCTTTGTAGCTGAAGAAAAAAGAGAAGGGTTAGAAATATTTACATCTGATGAAAATGCTGAAGAGGAAGTAAATTTCTATCCTAAAATAAATATTTTAGAGAAAGTAATGGATAGCGAATGTAGTTATTTTCAAATAATAAAAACTGAAAAAGGATTAGTTGCATATTGTAAAGTACTAAGAAGAATATTAACCGAATCACAAGCTAGTTTATGTTCAACACAATGGAGAAATTGTCCATTTAAAAACTTAGCCTAACTTTGCATATCTTCCATCTTCTAGCATTGTTACCATATTTTTTTCTGCTAAGTCTGATAATGCTTTCCTTATCTTATCTTCACTAGCTATTCCAGAGAGATAAGAATGAAGCTCCTTTAAATTCATGGGCTTCTCACTCAGCAAATCTAATAATATTTGTTTTAACTCTTCTTCGTTAGGAGCAGTCATAACAACTACTTCTTTATCGGAATATAACACACGGAGTTTACTCTCAATCTTATTAGAAGTCTCCTCTTCTTTTTCACTTGTTCTTTTCTTCTTCTTTGCCGAAGCCATTACTAAACCCTCAATACCTAATCATATTTAGAATTTTTAATACTTATAAGTGTTGATGAAATGTGAAACTTAAAATTACAGCTTTTATATGCCTACTATATTAATTATATCTTAGGCGAATTAATTGGGCGAACCTGACTTTCTAAGACATATTGTGAGTAAAGTATTAACGCCCGTCAGTTTAGACATGAAACGCTTAGATGAGGCTCAAAAATTATTAGCAAAAGCAGAATCAAAGTATGGTTTTTCATCATATGGGGGAGACCCAGAAAAATTAGCAGATTTTTTATTAAGTCCAGATTTTACAAATTTAATTTTTATAATTGGAATAGATCTAACTAAAAAATTACTTAATACAGTTTATGATAATTATTCAAGCCAAAAAATCAAAGATGCAGTTAAAAAAATTCTTGATGAGCTTGAAGGATATAATTCAGAAGAAACAAATCAACTAATGATGTATAAATAAAAAATTAGTTTATTCTAGTGAAGAAGGAGTTGATGATTTCTCTTCTTCTCCTCCTTCTTTCTTCTCTCCTTTCTTCTCTCCACTCTTTAATGGAGCAGCTGCTATTAGATCATCAATCTTCAATATTGCGGTAGCAGCTTCTACAGCACTCTTTAATACTTGAGCTTTAACTCTTACTGGCTCTAATACATTAAGAGCTAACATATCATCAGCAATTTTTCCGTTCATAACATCAACTCCAGCATTAATTAATCCTTTAGCATGCTTTGCTCTTAGATCCATTAATGTCTGAATTGGCTCCATACCAGCAGTTTCAGCTAATATCATTGGTATTTCTTCTAATGCCTCAGCAAACTTTTCAATTGCTAATTGTTCTTTGCCACCCACAGATCTTGCGTATTCTCTCAATCTTAATGCTAACTCAGTCTCTACAGCACCACCACCAGCAACAATCATTGGCTTCATTAATACATTCCTTAATGAGTGTAATGCATCATTAATACTTCTTTCAGCCTCATCTAATGCCATGTCATTTGAACCCCTTAATAATATGTTTACAGCCTTTGGATTCTTTGCACCTTCAATGAATACCATTTTGTCATTACCAACTCTTCTTTCTTCTACTAGTTCAGCATAACCTAAATCTTCTGGGGTAGCATCCTTGATACTACTTATGATTCTAGCACCAAGTGCTTTCTCTAACTTCTCAATATCACTTCTCTTTACTCTTCTAACTGCTAAGATTCCTTTCTTTGCTAAGAAGTGTTGTGCAACATCATCAATACCTTTCTGGCAGATTACAACATTAGCGCCAATTGAAGCTAATTTATCAACCATATCTTTTAGATACTTTGCTTCCTCATCAAGGAAAGCTTTAATCTGTTCTGGGCTAGTTATACTGATTTTAGCTGAAATTTCTGGTTTTTCTACTTCTAATGCAGCATCTAATACAGCAATTTTTGCTTTTTCAACTCTTCTTGGCATTCCAGGATGAACTACTTCTTTATCTAAAACTAGGCCATGAACTAACATACTATCTTCGATGCTTCCTCCTTTTTTCTTATCAATCTTTATTAGATCCAATGGTACATTATATCCTCCTTCTGGTAAGGGTTCAGCAACTATTGAGACAGCATCAATTACCATATTCATAATTTTATCCATCTCTTCTCCGCCAGCTATGAATTTACTAGACATTGTTGTATATACTATCTTCTTTAACTGATCTCTCGTAGCAAGTGAATTTAAGTTAGATACATCAATTTTAGTAGCTAGTTGATCAATAATTTCTAAGGATTTATTTAGAGCTTTCTTATACCCTTCAATAATTATTGTTGGATGAATGTTTTGGTCTAATAAATCATCCGCCTTATCTAATAACAGCCCTGCAAGAACAACTGCTGAAGTTGTACCATCACCTACTTCGGCGTCTTGAGCTTTTGCTGCCTCGACTAAAAGCTTTGCTGCTGGATGCTGAATTTCCATTTCCTTTACTATAGTAGCACCGTCATTGGTTATAGTGACATCTCCGAAGCTATCAATAAGCATTTTATCTAATCCTCTTGGTCCTAAACTACTTTTTAACATTTCAGCTAAAGTAACTGCTGCTAAAATGTTATTCTTTAAAGCATCCCTTCCTGAAGATCTTTGAGTGCCTTCTTTTAGTAATAAGACTGGGGCGTTTGCCATATTCAAACACCGTATCTGGTTTTGCATTAGAATCGCTTATATATAAATTTTTCTGTTATATTTTCATGTGATCAATTTAAGAGGAGGAGAATAATAACTTAAGAATTATAAATGGAAATTTGTCAACGATGCAACAAAAGGCAAGCAATAACAGTAATTGGTGGAAGAAAACTTTGTGAACATTGTGCGCGAGATGAAATTATAAAAAGAGTAAAAAGAGAAATTTATGACTCAAAACAATTTTCGTTTAATGATAAAGTAGCAATTATTTTAGACGAGCAATTTAGGCCTTTATCTACGATATTGAATTTTATAATAAGTAAAGCATGTTACAAATGTAAATTACAAGTAGAAGAAATTCTTATAAATGCAGATAGTAATTACATTAACGATATTATATGGAAAATGATTATAGAAGGAGAGAAACTTTCACATAAGATAAAAATACTACCATTCACTTCAGATTTTCTCCTAACATACTTAATTTATACGATTTCTTCAAATGATTCTAATTATTTATCATTTGCAAAATCCCTTGTAGTGTTTAATAATAACATATTCTTTGTTCCATTATACTCAACTTCAGTCTTAGAGTTGAAAGGATTCGCAGAGTTAAAGCTTAAATGGAAGGATGCAATGTTTGACAAAATTTATAGGTGGACTCTCTCATACTTAAAAGAAAACTTTGAGTTATTCCATACTTTTCATACTTCTATACAGTTATTTAAAAAGAAAACTTGTAAGAAGTGCAATGCATTTATTGATTCTGGGGAATATTGCCAGCGCTGTAATAAGCTTTTAACTTCTCTTTCTCCTCTCTATTAAGAATAATTTCAAAAACTAACAACTCATTCTTAGGCATTTTACTGGGGGGTGAAATGCCATTCCAACTATAATAGAAATACCCCGCTGTGATAATTTCTTTAAACCCCTCAGGGTCACTTTTACTATAATCTATTAGTAAATCGATTACATGAATTTTCTCCTTTAATTGTTTCATTGAAATAACATACTTACAAATATAACATGATAAGTCAGGCATAATAGCATTAAACTTACATCTAGGACACTCAACGGGTGAGTTTATACCATATAAATTCCAAGTCGTACGTAGAAAATCTATGAGATCTTGTCTATTTCTTTTAGATAATTCTTCATATAACTGTGGACCAAGCTCCTTTACAGTGTTCTTTATATTATAGACAACGAACTCTAATTGCTCATTCGTCATTTTATCAAGATTTTTTATTCTAAGTAATTTTAAGGCCAAAAATTCCATCAAAGAGTCTTTATTTGCTTGTAATCTGTTTATAATTGTTCTAGCTTTAGGTTTAGTCTTAACTTCTCCCACAGCTGCAGCAAATGGTTCTTTTATAAGCTCCTTATATTCATCCTTATCAAGATTTAAATAAGCTAAACCTAAAGCATTAACAACTTCCTCTAAATATTCATCTATTATTGCATTTGGATCAATATACTTATCCTTAGTAGACTTTTTCTTAGTTTTTTTCTCTTGTTCTTGCTGCTGGGGCTCCTCAGATTTCTTCCTTCTTGGCACTTGTGTGATCCCATTAAATCATCTGTGCTAAATCTAAAAAGTCCATCGGAAGCATCTTTTTCTTTTGAATTATTTCATTATACTTTTGGTCTAAGTAACCGATAAAAATTGGACAATTCTCATATCTTCCTTCTCTTGTACATTTGTCTCCTAAAGTCAAAAAGCATTTAGAGGATTTCTTATCATAATAAGGGCATAATTTATAATAGGTCTTAGCACTTTTAATCATTCTCTCAATCCATTGTTTTTTATGATCTTTTTTCTCAGCCTCTTTTTCAGCTTTAGCTAAAACTTTATTCATCTCGTCCTCTGATATCCTAGATGATTTAGTAGATTCAGACAACATTAACACCTAGTTTAAACTTAATACAAAATACTAATATATATTACTACTACTACTTCTCTTAAAATGCTTTTCATGTATATTTATATGGAGTTTGTATAATGCAAATAATGAAAGACATACATGAAACGTGAAAATGAATTAAAAGTAGTAGTAGATATTTTAACAGTTATTTATCCTATCCTTAAGTTGTTGTGTAAAACCTATTCTTAATCCAAGTTTAGGATCATGATATAAATATAAAATTCTTTTAGTCTGTAATTTTCTTAAAACTTTAAATAGCCATCCTGTATCCGCATTAAATTCTTCTTGAATTTGATCGAGATATACATAAGTAGAACCCCACTGCTTATATTTATTTAATAGAAAGATTAACAATTCCTTCTCCTCTTCATCTATTTTTTCTAGTATATCTGATATACAATCCGTTAAATTACCTTTTTGTTGTTTTTTGTTTCTGGTACTTGTTAAGTCGTCAATAAACGACAAAAATTCTTTTTCTTCTTTGTTTTCTTTTGTCTCTTTTTTGTTGTTCATTGTCTGCTTAACATTTTCATTTAGTATTTGCTTTGCAAACGCTAAATATTCTATAAACTTAGAGTTATTTCTTTCCTCAATAATTTCTTTAGCTAAATCCTCACCTTGCGATGAGAGATGCCATCTACCTGCTTCTTGGTATACTAAGCCTTTTTTTCTCCAGTAACTAAGATAACTACTTACATATTTTGTTTCTAAGCCTAGGTTTACCGCTATTTCAGAAGTTCTTAATGGTCTGGCTAATAGAAGTATGAGAACAGCCTCCATCAATTTAGAACGAGGACCAGTTTTAAGCTGTTTTTCGTTAAGCTCAATATTTATGTCAGCATCCTCTCTTTTCATCAGATTATATATGAAGAACAAGAATATAACATGGTTGGTTAGTAATGTCTTAGGTAATATCATTATCTACTACACTGGTATTATCACAAGTTTTAATCGCGACAAATTCTTCATATCCTACTATAACTTTATAAATACCTTGAAATTTCCTATCTAATAACGGATTTCCGGTATCTATTCTCAAACATTCTATTGTGTTTAACTTTGACCTCGTAGATACTATTATTATCTTATCTCTCCTAATTTTTTGAAGCACTTCTGGTCCAATCTCTTGATTTCCCCTTCCTATCAAAAATCCTTGTTTACCTATTGGTGTTAAGATTAAATTTAACTCCCCAGTCAAATTCAATAAATCATAATAATTAACAGAAGTTTTTACGAGTTTTTTTCCATATGTAACATCAATAGCTAAAAAATTAGTTTTATATCCTAATTTTTTAAGGATATATTTTACAGTACTTCCGCTTCCAAATATATAATATTCGTTGTCTCTAATTAGATTATTAATAACATATTCTGCAATAGCCTCTAACTCTTCTTCATTGCTTATTATTTCTTCCTTGCTAGGAGTTAGATAATTTCCAAACGTTACTGTTTTAGCTATTCCATATAATTTTACCTCATATCTACCTTTTCTGTATTCTTCTTCATCTACATCTAATATTTCAGCGTCTGTTAGCGTTGCTTCACCATTTACGTATTTAGTTAAAATTATTGCCGCAGCTTCGGGAGTATTGGCAAATACACCGCTGTGCATTTTTACACCACTAGGGATTCCTAAAATCGGTATCTTTTGATCTACAACGGAATAGATATCTCTGGCCGTACCATCACCCCCAGCAAAAACTATTATATCGCATTTTAGCTCAAGAAATCGATTAGTTACATATATTGTATCTTCTCTGGTTGTTTTTTCTTTATTTAATGTTTCTATAACAGTAAATTTAAAATCATTATTAAAATAAATTTCACCCATTTTATTTTCTGCTACTATATATTCGACTCCTTTTTTAGGTGCTAATGAAAGAAACCTCTTTATTTTTAGTGGGGTTTCAAGGTTTTCAATATATAAATCGTCACTGCCTTTATGTCCTATTCTTCCACCACTTCCAGCTATTGGGTTAACTAAAAATCCTATTTTTTTAAGCACTAGTTAAAATTGCAAGAGCGATTTTATAAGCTAAGTGTTGATTAACTGGTTCAAATACGATAATAAGATCATTTATTTCCAACTTATTAACTTTACTTTGCAATTCTTCCTTTAACTTTTTTATTTCTTCACTTTCATCAAAGGTTTTAGGTGGTAATTCTATTCTTCCCTCTTCATTGATAACTGCTATTAAAGTTCTAGTAGCACCTTGTTTAATGATTAAGTCTCTTAAATTTAATAGTCCCATTTTTTCTAGTATAATTCTCCCATTTTTTATTTTAATTAATTCACTTTTCCAATTGATACTAGTAAGTTCAATCTCATTTGATATTGTAACTTTACTTCTAATATTGCTCAAGATTTTCTTTCCTAAATCTGTTATTAATATTCCGGCCACTTTATCTATGGTAATTAATCCTAGTTCTTTTAATCGCTTTATCATAGTCCTTGTTGAAGCCTCTGTCAGTCCTAACTTTTTCATCAATAAATGTCTACCTATAGGCTGTTCTTTTTCTATTATGCTTAGGGCTAATAACACATGAGCCTCATCAAAGTTTGGTTTATTTCCTTTCTTTGGTAAAGTAACTTTAGTTAATGTTAATAGTTCTTCCACATTTTTAAATTAGTGGTCTAAAATTTAAAATATGTTAAAAGGAAAAAGCTTGTTATGCCTACTGGATTTTTCTAAACAGGAAATTGAAAAAATGATGGAAGTTTCTTTCCAAATGAAGAATTTCCATATGTTGAGATCAGTCCCAAGATCATTAGATGGAAAAACCGTAGCAATGTTATTTGAGAAACCCAGTACTAGGACAAGAGTAAGTTTTGAGACAGCAATTAGGTTATTAGGTGGCAATCCTATTGTATTAAACAAATCAGACATTCAGTTAAGTAGAGGAGAACCAGTAGAGGATACAGCAAGAGTTTTAGGGAGGTTTGTAGATGGAATAGCAGCAAGAGTTTTAAAACACGAAACACTAGAGTTGTTAGCTAAATACTCTAACAAACCTACTATAAATCTTTTAAGTGACCTTTCTCACCCTTTACAAGCATTAGCAGATTTTATGACAATAAAAGAAAAGTTTGGAGAATATACTTCACTCACTTTTGTAGGAGATGGGGGAGATAATGTGCTAGTGAGCTTAATGGCTTTTGTAGCTAAAATGGGTTTAGAAATTAAGATAGCTTCTCCCAAAGAATTTAAGCCCAGAGATGACATTATGAAAAGGATAGAAGAAGAAGCTGAAAAAAGCGGTGCGATAATTGAATTTTATGAGGATCCTTATGAAGCTGTGAGAGGTTCAAAGGTTGTATATACTGATGTTTGGGTTAGTATGGGTCAAGAAAGTATAGCTGAAAAAAAGAAAGAGCTATTGAGAAATTATAGAGTAAGTGTTGATTTAATGAGATATGCGAGTAAAGATGCGATATTTATGCACTGTCTGCCAGCAGTTAGAGGAGAAGAGGTAGAAAATGAAGTTATAGATGGGCCTAAGAGTGCGGTGTGGGATCAAGCTGAAAACAGGCTTTATACGGCAATGAGTGTTCTTTCATTACTTCTTTAAGAACTCATCAATAGTTCTTTGTGTAATTAGACTTTTTATACTTTTTATTTCAAATAAATTAATTTTAGCTCTTAGTCTCGTATTAACGTATTTAATTGCATCTTCCAGTTTGTCAAATTTCACTGGAGAGTTGTTAAATGCTCTTTTTACAGTTTCTCTTATGTGCCAGTTTCCAACTGGTGCATAATATTCACTTGTGATCTCTCTTATAATTATGATTCCAGCTTGTTTTCTCATTTCATAAAGTTTCTCGATTGTTGACATTCGTGCAGCCATATAACCCCCATCAAGAAAGTCATATTCTCCCCAATAGTCTTCAGATAAATCACTTACTACTAGTTCATTAGCCCATAATGATAATGGATGCCAAATTTCTATCCATATAGATCTATATTTTGATGGAAATAAAATTATATGGAAATAATTTCCTAGGTACGAATTATAATAAACAAAGATCTCACTAATAGTATCTAAGCCTTTTATTTCTTTAAGCATAAAATTGCCTAAAGTAGTATCTACAGCTGTTATTGCCCATCTTGTAGGTACTATTTTTCTGTTTTTTCTTTTCCCTAATAGACCTAATGAAAGAGCATTAATTATAGTGTATACACTTTGTTTGTTATTGTATAACTCAAGAATTGCTTGTTGTGCTTTTACATCGTCTGTTATTAGTTTTTCAATTGGTTTGGGTACTTTAGGATTCTCATCTATTTTTATATCCTTTGCTTTTAGAGAAGGTCCTCTAGGTAATAGAATTCCGTCGAATTTTAACTTAGGAATAATTTCTTTATTCTCACTATAAACTTCAGATAATACGGGTTTTTCAGCAACTGCAGTGATCGAAACTTCCTTTTCATACAGTACTTCTGGATTATTTACATTAATCCCAGATAACAGAGAAGAAATCATAGAGGTTCTTAAAGATAGTATATCACTTAGGCTTTTCTTCCCCCACCAAATTTCAGGATTTTCATAATCTTTAGCTTCTTCTCCAATTACTGATGGTGGAACATTATATACTAATGATACTTTAGGATAATTTCGTTCTCCAACTACAATACTAGGTGGTGTGGCTCCTTGAATTTTATCACTGCTTTTAATTTTTGAAACAGTTACTGCTATATTTCTAAACCTATCTAGGATTGGACAAGAGGGTAACCCACATAAATATTTGTAACCTTTACACTTCACGCATAATTCTGCTGGTATCTTTCTCAATTCGCAGTTTCCTCTGTATATACCATTTAGCTATCTCAAACTTAGCCTTTACGGTTAATCCTATTCCCACAGCTTCTATTCTATTTTTCCTAATATTATCTAAAATTTCGTCTATATCAAATTCACTTAAATTAACTACATTATATGCAGATCCTAGAGCATATTCTATATGAGAGTCACTGTTTGCTAATCCTGGTAATCCTAATTGTTTGGCAACTTCTTCAGCTTTTTTATTAGCTGACTTAGGTGCTTTAGAATTAAATATTTCTATAGCATGAAAATTATAGTTGAACACCTTATGTCCTATTCCTTTACGAAATATGTCAAATGGGTGTGAAGGAAAAACAATACAACTATTCTCTTTTGCATAATCTATTAATTCACTAATTTTCCTAGGAGGAGAAGGAGGAAAATTACATAATATGACTACATGTCCAAATTCTGTAGTAACTTCTTGCCCTGGAATTACAAATTTATTTTTGAATGTTATATGAGCTTTGGATGTGTCGTGATCAGTTATAGCTATTCCGTTAAGTCCAACTTTTAATGCATAATTTAACATTTCTTTTGGTGACTCTTTTCCATCACTATAATAGGTATGAACATGAAAATCTATCTTTAACATCTAAATGTACCCTAATTCTTTCATAACTTCTACAGTAAGTATTGTTATTCCAGCAGCTCCTCTAACTAAATTATCTCCTAAAACGACTAACCTAAGCACGTTATTTTCATGTCTTATTCTGCCCACAGTTACTGCCATGCCACTTTCTGCATTTACATCAATAATCGGCTGTGGTCTATCTTCTTCATCTCTTACTATTATTGGTTGTTTTGGTGCAGTAGGTAAATTTTTCTGTTGAGGTAAAGATTTAAAATTCTTTAGTGTTTTCTTTATTTCCTCTATGTTGATTCTCTCATTTGTAACAATATTAATAACTCCCATATGTCCTACTCTTGTAGGTACTCTAATTGATGTAACAGTTGAGTCTAAGTTTGCTGGAATTATTTGATTATTTTCAAGTTTTCCGTTTAATTTAGTTAGTTCTTTTGCTATTTTGTCTTCTTCTCCTTTAATGTATGGGATTATATTACCCTCTATTGCCATAAATGATATTCCATTATATCCAGCTCCACTTACTGCTTGTAGTGTAGTAATTATTATTTTAGATTTTGTTGCTATTTCAATTAAGGGTTTTATTGGCATTGACATTATAGCAGCTGTACAATTAGGATTTTTTACTAGAATACCTTTCCAACCTTTTCTTTCCTTTTGAAATTTAAGTAATTCTAGGTGTTCCCAATTAATTTCTGGGTTAATTAATGGTACATCTGGGTCCATTCTAAATGGACTAGCATTAGACACAACTATCTTTCCGTTTTTCACAAGTTCAAGTTCTATTGATTCTGCTAATTCATTTGGTAAAGCTGACAATACTACATCAACGTCTTTATGATCTTCATAATTTGTTGAAACTATTGGTAAATCTTGTACTTCTTCTGGTATGTCTCCTTGCTCTATCCACTTTACTGCATCTTTATATTTTTTACCAATTTTCGAAGGGGAAGCACTAACTTTTACTAACTCTAAATAGGGATGCTTTGCTAACATTTTTACCATTTTTTGTCCTACCATCCCAGTAGAGCCTAGAAGTGAAACTTTTATTTTGTCTGCCACTCCAGGATCACCTCATGAAGTTCTTTGGCTAAACTATTTTCATCTTTTTCATCAACTATAAATGTTAAGCTAACGCCTTTCAGACCTCTAGATATGAAAATAGGGTCTAGTGATGAAGCCTTATTAATGACTTTAGCCGAAATTTCCTTGTTTCTTAATCCGCAACCAACTATACTAATTGCACTTACTTTTCTTGATTGTATATCTTCTATTAAATTATTTAAATTATTTAGTCTTTCTATTAATCTATCTTTATCTTGAGACTCAATTACTAATTGAATGACTGTTTCTGAGACTGGTTGAGAAATTGCGATAAGGTTTACATTAGCATTTCTAGCTTCTGACATTATTGTAGCGGCAGAACCAATTTTTCCTACTATATTAGTACTTTCTATTGTTATAAGTTCTAGGTTATTTCTTGTGGCGATTCCTTTTAAAATGTCATCTTTTGTACAGTTTCCTTCTATTACAGTACTGCCTTCCTCATAAAGTCCTTCGATTACTACTTTTAGATTTGTATTAAATATAGGGTCGAATGTTCTTGGATGTAATTTTTTAGCTCCAAGTTGAGAAAGTTCAATAGCTTCCTCAAGAGCTAATCTTGGAATAGTTTTAGCTTGTGGTATTTTCTTAGGATCAGCAGTCATTATTCCAGGGACTTCAGTTATTAACTTGACCTCTTTTGCTCCTAGTATTTTTCCTACTATTGTTGCAGTATAGTCACTTCCTCCACGTCCTATTGTAGTAAATTTATTTTGTGTACTTTTGCCAATAAATCCTGGGATTACGATAACATTTCCATTAATACCATCGATTTTTTTAGTTAAATTTTCTTTAGATTGTTGAAGTAATACATTAGCTTCTCCAAAATTTTCATCAGTTATAAGGGGAGGATCTAATATATAGCTAGACTGTATATTGTTAGATCTTAAAAATGCGGATAGTAAAATTACTGCAAATCTTTCTCCAAAGGATAATATATAATCTTTTACCCTAGGAGTAACCTCATCTAATACTCTAACTGACCATGCGATTTTAAAAAGCTCATCAGCAAGTTTTGAAATTTCTCCAAAAGAACGCTCAAACTCTATTCCATTGGTTAACTTAGAAAGTAATCTTACATGTCTATCATAAATATCAGTAACAATATCCATCGCTTTATCTGTATTTTTTATAATATCTAACAGCTGATTTGTAATGTTCTTAATTGCTGAGGTTACAATAATGTTTTTATCATTATAATCAATTTCTTTCTTTAATTTATCTAATATTAATTCATAGTCTTTTTCATCTTTTTGAATAGATCCACCTATTTTAATTACTTTCATTTTAGATCACTCAAGATTATTTCATTTATATGTTCTGGGTTAACTAAAATTCTTCGTGATTCAGCTTTTATCATCGCATCTGGGTCCTTTAGCGCATGCCCAGTTAAAATTAAAACAGTTTTTTCGCTTTTATCAATTTTGCCAGAATTTACAAGCTTTAAATAACCAGCATAGGAAGCAGCTGATGCAGGTTCTGCACCTATTCCCTCTCTCCTAGCTAATTCTTTTTGCGCCTCTAAGATCTCAGAGTCAGAAACATAAGTTGCAAATCCATTAGATGATTTTATAGCCTTAATTGCTTTTTTCCAGTTCACTGGTTTACCTATTCTTATAGCAGAGGCTACAGTTTCAGGTGAATCTATAAATTCCGGTTTATCTAATCCTTTTTCTAGAGCCTTAGCTATTGGCGCTGCTCCTTCAGCTTGTATCCCAATCATTCTAGGTACTTTATCGGTAACCCCAATATTCATTAACTCTACAAATCCCTTCCATATAGCATAAATGTTTCCGGCATTACCTACGGGTACTATCACATTATCAGGTACTCCAATATCCTCAACTATTTCAAAAGCAATAGTTTTTTGTCCTTCAAGTCTCCATGGATTAAAAGAGTTAAGCGGATAAACTATTTTTAGTTCTCTATATAATTTCATTACACTATTCATAGCAACATCAAAACTGCCATCAACTTCAAGTATAGTAGTCCCATAAAGTATAGATTGAGCCAATTTTCCTAAAGCAACTTTTCCTTTAGGTAATACAATGTAACTTCTTAAACCAGCTCTACTTGCATATGCAGCGGCTGAAGCTGCAGTATTTCCAGTAGATGCAGCTACTACAACTTTATAGTTTAATGATTTAGCGGAACTTATAGCTACTGTCATTCCTCTATCTTTAAAACTTCCAGTAGGGTTGGCTCCTTCAAACTTAAAATATAGATTTTTATTAGTAGAAGAAGCAATTAGTGGGGTATTTCCTTCATTTAAACTAACTATATGTTTGTATTCTCCAGCTATTAATTCTCTATATCTCCAAACTCCTTTCCCTTTTAGTTTACTGAATGAGAAGTCTTTCTTAGGTTCAACAATTATCTCTAATAATCCTCCACATTTAGGACAAGTTATAATATCTTGTTGGATAGGATATTCTGATCCACAGTCTAAGCATTTTAGATAGCCTTGCATGTTTCCAACTATAGCTCACCACTAACGTAAAGCTCTTTTGTATACTAAATTATAAGCTTTATCTTATGAATACTAATCTAGTGATTAATTTGGCATTCTCAGATTTGCGTGAGTATATAAACTATTTACGTTCAAAGAAAAAAATTATTGAAATCGAGGATGAAGTGGACCCTATACTTGAAATTGCAGAAATTTCTAGAAGAGCAACTTATAGTAAACTTCCTCCATTACTTTTTAAAAATATTAAAGGTTATCCAAATTGGAGTGTAATAACTAATATATATTATTCGATTGAGGCTTTTTATGATTTATTTAATACTAATAAATTAGAAGAAATTACAGAATCTTTTCTAGATAAAATGTCAGGTTCTTTACCTGTATCATTTTCTAATAAAATAAGAAATCTTTTTGATATTTTAAAACTAGGAAAAATTTTGCCTAAATCAAAAAAACCAGCTTTTAAAGAAGATAATAACTTAAATTTTAATAAAATTCCTGCTCTTAAGACATGGCCAAAGGATGCTGGGAGGTATCTAACATTTTCTATATTAATAACCAAGGATCCTGACACTGGAGTTCATAATTTGAGTGTATATAGAATTCAACTTTTAAATGAAAGAGAGGCCATAGTTCATTGGCAAGCACTAAAAAGGGGATCGTTAACAGCGTTTAAATATAAAGAAAAAGGAATTACCAAAATCCCCGCAGTAATAGTAAATGGTGTTGATCCTATTCTGGCATTTGTTTCTGCCTCTCCAGTACCACCTGGATTAGATAAATATCTTTTTGCTGGAATTTTAAGAAATGAAGGTGTAGAGGTTCATGAGTTAGATAATGGTATTCTTGTGCCCTCAACTGCTGAGACTGTTTTTGAAGGTTATGTAGATCTAAATGATTTAAGATTAGAAGGTCCATTTGGAGATCATTTAGGTTACTATACTCCACAAGATTATTATCCAGTATTTAAATTAGAAAGAACTTATTCAAGAGACAATCCTATATTTCATGCTACTTCTGTAGGAAAACCTCCATTAGAAGACGCATGGATAGGTAAAGCTGTAGAAAGACTTTTTCTCCCTTTCATTAGAATATTAATACCAGAAATTGTTGACATGAATCTCCCAGAATTTGGTCTATTTACTGGTATTGGTATATTCTCTATTAAGAAACATTATCCTGGTCAAGCTAAAAAGACAATGATGAGTATATGGGGACTTGGTCAACTTAGCCTATTGAAAATGGTTATTATTGTTGATGCAGATGTAAATGTTCATGATCTAAATGAAGTTTTATATGCTATTACTACTACCGTGAATCCTAGTAGGGATGTAGTAATTATCGATAATATTATCACTGATTCTTTGGATCATACAACTCCTTCTCCACCGCTGGGAAGCAAAATAGGTATTGACGCCACAAGAAAGTTTAAAGAAGAACTAGGAAAAGAATGGCCAGAAGAAGTGTCAAGTGATGAAAATGTGGTAAAAAGAATAATGCCTTTGTGGGAAAAAATCAAAACTCAATATCGTCCCTGAAAGTCTTATCATCAATTTTATATACAATACTAATAGATTTAAGATATGGTAATTGAGTTTCAACTTCTATTTTTCCGTTGGGAGGAATTTCTTTTTCAATATTTTTATCCTCACTAATTGTTTTTGCAATTCTCTGTTCTTCTAATGTTATTGCAGTTACTTGATAATGGAGTGTGACAAGTCTGAGTAATACCTTTTTATTACTTTTATTTATTAATACTAGTTTACCGTTTTCAATATTAGCGTCAAAAATTCGCATAATCCTCATGAGTATTATATGGTTTTCTTGCTTATAAGACATAATTGAACAACGCTATATTTGAGTAAAATGGCTGGTGTAAATGATTTCATAAAGAACTGGAATGGAAAGCAAGAACCAACAATTGCTGAAAAAGTAAAGAATTTGTTTAAGCCACAACAACCTTTGAGATATAGGCTTGTTATGGCTCATTATAGGTTAAAGACTACAATAAGTAGACTTGATGTTTACATATCTAAATTACAAGAAAGAGATAGAGCACTATTTGAAAAAGTAGTAGAAGCTCAAATGAATAAAGACACAGCAAGAGCCGCAATGTATGCTAACGAGATAGCTGAGATAAGGAAAGTAACAAAACAGTTGTTAACTACTCAAATAGCTCTTGAACAAGTTGAATTAAGACTCGAGACTATAAGTGAGTTAGGTGACGTATTTACATCACTAATTCCAGTTTTAGGTGTTGTAAGAGAATTAAGGCAAGCAATGAAAGGTATAATGCCAGAGCTTTCTGTAGAATTGGCTGAACTAGAAGAAGGACTACAAGAAGTAGTGATTGAAGCTGGTGAATTCACTGGTGCCGGAATTGATTATACTATGACGACTCCAGAGGCAAAGAAGATATTAGAAGAAGCCTCTGCAGTAGCGGAACAGAGAATGAAGGAGAAGTTCCCATCTTTACCATCATTTGTTACTTCAGTAGCTCAAAAATCTAATGAAAATCAAAAATAAACAATTGTAATAGCTTTTTTGAAGAGTCAAAAACATTTTTTAATGTATAAGCCGGTTATTTTTATTGGGAGACAAATTTGGATTCTTCCCTTATCGAAGGGAGTCTCGTTACTGATCTTAAAAATATAAGAAAAGATATGATTAATATTGCTGGAGGGAAAGGAGCTAATTTAGGAGAATTAATATCAATGGGAATAAGAGTACCTCCGGGTTTTGTCATAACTTCTCATGCGTATAAATATTTCATTTCATATAATAAATTGGATGAGAAAATAAAGGAAATTTTTGAAAAAGAAAAAGATGATGAAATTATTAGTAGTAAAATTAGGGAATTAATTCTTTCAAGTCAAATTCCTCCAGATTTAGCTAATCAAATATTATCTGCATATGAAAACTTATCGAAACTTGTGGGCAAAGAAATTTTAGTAGCTGTAAGATCCTCAGCAACTGCAGAAGATATCGAGTCAGCAAGTTTCGCAGGTCAGCAAGAAACTTATCTAAATGTTAGTAAAGGAGAATTATTAGATGCAGTTAAAAAAGTGTGGGCTAGTTTGTATACTGCAAGAGCAATAAGTTATAGAAGATTTAAAGGAATAGATCAGATAACTGTTGAAATGGCAGTAGTAGTTCAAAAGATGGTTAATTCGAGATCTGCAGGGGTTATGTTTACACTTCATCCAGTCACAGGGGATAGGAACTATATTATGATAGAATCTAGTTGGGGATTAGGAGAAGCTGTAGTCAGCGGTAAAGTTACACCAGATGAAGTAGTTATTGAAAAATCCTCTTTAAAAATAGTTGAGAAAAAAGTTTCACACAAAATTTTGAAAATAGTTTATGATAGAGAGAAAAGACAAAATATAATAATTAACTTAAGCAATGAGGAAGCTGATCAAATGTCTATATCAGATGAAGAAGCAATTGAATTAGCTAGATTAGCATTAAAGATAGAAGAACATTATGGAAGGCCTATGGATATAGAGTGGGCTATAGATGCAGATATGAAATTCCCAGATAATGTATTCATAGTTCAAGCTAGACCAGAAACTTATTGGACTAGTAAACAAATAGAGAGAAAGAAAGAAGAGGTTAAAGTTAGTGTAGGAAAAGTACTTACTAAAGGTTTGCCTGCAAGCCCTGGTATAGCTTATGGAAAAGCTAGAGTTATCCTTGATGTAAAAGAGGCTAAAGATTTTGAGAAAGGTGATATATTAGTAACTAAAATGACGGATCCAGATTGGGTTCCAATAATGAAAATTGCATCTGCGATAGTTACTGATGAAGGAGGAATGACTAGTCATGCCGCAATAGTTTCTAGAGAATTAGGTATCCCAGCTGTAGTAGGTACAGGAAATGCTACGAAAGTTATTAAAGACGGTGAAGAAATCACAGTGGATGCTATTAGAGGAATAATATATGAGGGTAAATTGACATTTGAAACTGAGGAGAAAAAAGAGGCTACACAACCAGTAAGTGTTGGAGGAATAAGCAGAGATGTCCTATTAAGTCTTTATCCTGTTACAGCAACTAAAATATACATGAACCTAGGACAGCCTGATATTATTCATAAATATCTTGATTTACCATTTGATGGAATAGGGTTAATGAGGATTGAGTTTATAGTAAGTGAGTGGATCAAATATCATCCCTTATACTTAATTAAGACTGGTAAACCTGAATTGTTTGTAGATAAATTAGCTGAAGGAATATCAATGGTTGCGTCTGCAATTTATCCTAGACCAGTTGTTGTTAGGTTCTCTGATTTTAAGACAAACGAGTATAAGAGGTTAATTGGGGGTGAGGAGTTTGAACCAGAAGAAAGAAATCCTATGATAGGATGGAGAGGAGTATCTAGATACGTTAGTCCACAATATGAACCAGCTTTTAGATTAGAGGTTAGGGCAATACGTAAAGTTAGAGAAGAAATGGGATTAAAGAATGTATGGGTCATGTTCCCGTTTGTTAGAACCACCTGGGAATTAGAAAAAGCAATAAAAATAATGGAAGAAGAGGGAGTAAGAAGAGGACAAGATTTTAAAGTATGGATCATGGCTGAAGTTCCTTCAGTAGTAGTTTTAGCTGACAAATTCTCTCAACTCGTTGATGGCTTCAGTATAGGTAGTAATGACCTAGCCCAGTTAACTTTAGGTGTAGATAGAGATTCCGATCTTCTTGCAAGAATGGGATATTATGATGAAAGAGATCCTGCAGTTCTAGAATCAATAAAAAGATTAATAAAGGTTGCACATAAATATGGTAGGACAGTTTCTATATGTGGTCAAGCACCTAGTGTGTATCCAGAGATAAATGAATTTCTTGTTAGGCAAGGTATAGATAGTATAAGTGTAAACCCAGATGCCGTAATTCAGGTAAAAAGACAAGTGGCTTCAATAGAACAAAAGATAATGTTAGAAAAACTTAGGAAGAAATAAAACATTCTTTACAATATCTTCTAGCCCCATCAAAATATGCAGTACATTCTTCACAAATTATCCTTCCGCATTTTTCGCATTTTCCTATAGATAAATTCTTTTTGCAAATTTCACATAAACTCATCTCACAGACAGTACAAATTTTCTTTTCTTTTATGTAATCTTTTTCACAGACTTTCCTTCCGCATAATTTACATATATATTTAGCTATTCTTTCTTCGCAAATTTCACATTTCAATAAACTTTTTAAACCATCTGTAGGCCTCTTCATCATCTTTAGCCTGTATAGGTGGATGCTTGAAATAAAATGCAGAGACTTCTATTAATGGTCCTCCTATTCTTCGATCTAGTGCTAATTTTACAGCCCTAATCACATCCACTAATACGGCGGCACAATTTGATTTATCATCAACTTCCAAGGAAGCTTCAATTTTTATTGGCATACCGGCAAATCCTGACCCTTTTAAGTAAATATAAGCTACTTTTGTATTTCCTAAGAAAGGTACATAATCAGAGGGGCCTATTCTTATCTTTCCTTCTTTCTCAAGGTAGTTTTCATCGTTTAATGTACTAGTAACTGCCTTTGTTTTACTTATTCTCTTTGAATGTAATCTTTCCTCTGTTTTCATGTTTAAGAAATCTGTATTTCCTCCAACATTAAGCTGATAAGTTTCTT
Source organism: Sulfurisphaera tokodaii str. 7 (assembly GCF_000011205.1). Taxonomy (NCBI): domain Archaea; kingdom Thermoproteati; phylum Thermoproteota; class Thermoprotei; order Sulfolobales; family Sulfolobaceae; genus Sulfurisphaera; species Sulfurisphaera tokodaii. Next base: position 1,236,148 of record NC_003106.2, on the reverse strand, counting down.
CTACTTTTACTCCTCTTAATCTGAATAATGATGTTAAAGTTCTATGAAGAATCGTAGCACCTACCTGGCCTTTTATATCATCTCCGGCAATAGGTAAGTTTTTCTCCTTAAATAATCTTGGAAATTCACCAGTAGGATCACTTGCAATAAAAACTGGAATTGCATTTATAAATCCTATTTTAGCTTCTAAAGCAGCCTTAGCGTATTCTCTACTAGCTTTTTCACTTCCTACAGGTAAAAGATTAAGTAAAATTTGAGCTTTTGAATCTTTTAGTTCTTGAATTACACTATCTAAAGTGCCTTCATTTGTAGGATTAAATATATCTTGCATATGTTTTGCAACTCCATCAAGAACGGGACCTGGAGCTACTTTAACTCCTTTTTTCTCAAGTTCGACAATTTTAGGAGTAATATTAGGTTTTTCAAATATTGCTTCGCTGATATCTTTACCAACTTTATTTTTAGAAACATCAAAAGCAGCTACGATATCGATATCAGTTACTTTATATCCACCAATTACTGGTGTTATTAATCCTTCATAATAATTATCTCCTTTTTGTTTATAATATTCTATTCCTTGAATTAACATTGAAGCACAATTCCCTAAACCAGCAATAGCTACTCTAATCATATGTTTTTAAACAAGAAAAGTAGTTAATAAAATATACCATGTGATGAAAAAAATTAGCAGATTGGTGAAGAAGTGGAGCGACTCTGAGGTGGTATTATGTTAAAACGAATGTATGTTAAAGTTTATGGTATTGTACAAGGTGTAGGGTTTAGAAGATATGTTCAAATTCACGCTGCTAGACTTGGAATAAAAGGATATGCTAAAAATTTACCAGATGGTTCAGTTGAAATAGTAGCAGAAGGATATGAAGAAGCTTTACAGAAATTACTTGAATATATAAAACGAGGACCACCATTATCTAGAGTTGAAAAGATTGAATATAGATTTTATGAGTATAAAGGAGAATTTAATAATTTTGATACCTATTAACATTAAGATTTATAAGTGAGATGAGTTTTTAGTCTATTAGGTGTTTTTGTTGCACCAATGGTAAATAAGGATTTGATACCAAAATATTGGTACAATATAATACCAGATCTACCTAAACCTTTACCTCCGCCAAGAGATCCACCAGATGCTGAATTCTCAAGAATAGAATTATTAAAAAAGATATTACCAAAAGAAGTTTTAAGGCAGCAGTTTACTATTGAGCGTTTCATTAAAATACCAGAAGAAGTTAGAGATAGGTACGCTATTATAGGTAGACCAACACCACTCATGAGAGCTAAAAGATTAGAAGAATACTTAGATACTCCTGCAAAAATATACTTTAAATTTGAAGGCGCTACACCTACAGGCTCACATAAGATAAATACAGCTGTACCACAAGCATATTTCGCAGCTGAAGAAGGAATTTCTCATGTAGTTACTGAGACTGGTGCAGGGCAATGGGGTACTGCTGTAGCATTAGCCGCTTCTATGTATGATCTTTCTTCCACAATATTTATGGTAAGAGTAAGTTATGAGCAGAAACCTATGAGAAAGACCATTATGGAGTTATATGGTGGAAAAGTATATGCTAGCCCTACAGATCTTACTGAATTTGGAAGAAAAATACTAAAAGAGAATCCTAATCATCCGGGTTCACTAGGAATTGCTATGAGTGAGGCTATTGAATTTGCTTTAAACCATAATTTTAGGTATTTAGTGGGTAGTGTTCTTGATGTAGTCCTTCTTCATCAGTCAGTTATAGGGATGGAAGCTATAGCTCAGCTAGATGAGCTTGGTGAAGAACCAGATATATTAATTGGCTGTGTAGGTGGAGGAAGCAATTTCGGAGGTTTTACTTATCCATTTATAGGAGCTAAAAAAGGTAAGAAATATATAGCAGTAGGTGCTGCTGAAATTCCTAAGTTTAGTACAGGTAAATATGAATATGATTACCCAGATACTGCTGGTCTATTACCTCTTGTAAAGATGATAACTTTAGGAAAAGATTATGTACCTCCACCGATATATGCTGGGGGATTACGATATCATGGAGTAGCCCCCACACTAAGTTTGCTAATAAAAGAAAAGATAGTTGAATGGCGTGAGTATAAAGAGGAAGAGATTTATGAAGCTGCTAAAATATTTATGAAGACACAAGGTATTGTTCCTGCACCTGAGTCTGCCCATGCAATTAAGGCTGTAATAGATGAGGCATTAAAAGCTAAGACTGAAAAAGAAAGGAGAGTTATAGTATTTAATTTAAGTGGTCATGGATTACTAGATCTTGGAAATTATGAATCTATCAGAAGAAGGGTAGAAAAATGAGAAGAATGTTAGTAACTTATATGACTTTAGGATACCCTAACTTAGAATCTTTTTATCAATTTATAGAAAAAAGTGTTGAATTAGGGACAGATATTTTAGAGATTGGTTTGCCACCTAAATATGCTAAATATGACGGTCCAGTTATAAGAAAAAGTTATAAAGCCGTTACAAGTTGGTTAAAAGATTATATAACTCCTTTAAAAGAGGTAAGGAAAAAAGTAAATATTCCAATTATTATACTTACGTATCTCGAAGATTATCTTTCTAATTTAGATAACTTCTTAACTACTCTTCATGAAATAGGAATAGACGGGGTTTTATTTCCAGATTTATTAATAGATTTCATAGATGAGTATGAGGAGTATGTTAGTAAAATAAAGGGAAAAGGTGTAAAAGCTGTCTTATTTACTGGTCCTTCATTACCTGATAATTTAATTATAAAAGCTTCTAGAATTTCAGATATTTTCCTTTATTATGGTGTTAGACCTACAACAGGTATAATTATTCCAGTTAGCGTGGATTCATTAATTACAAGAGTAAGGAATTTGGTTCAAAATAAACTAGTTGTGGGCTTTGGTTTGAATGACTTTAATGACTTAAGAAAAGCCTTAAGCGCTGGAGCTGATGGTGTAGCCATAGGTACAGCTTTCATAGAAGAAATAGAAAAAAATGGTATTCAATCAGCTTTACATTTAGTCAAAACTATTAGAGGGATATTAGATGAATACAGCTGAATTACTAAGAAAAATAATCAGAAGAGAAAATCTAACTGAAGATGAAGCAAGAAGTATAGCTAATAGCGTAATGAAGGCAGAAGTACCAGAAATAGTTACTGCTGGATTTTTAGTAGGTTTAGCAACAAAGGGAGAAAGTGTTGAAGAAATAACTGGGTTTGCAAAGGCAATGAGAGATAATGCTTTGCATATTAACTTTCCCTCAGCATTAGATACAGCTGGTACTGGCGGTGATGGTTTAAATACACTAAATGTCAGTACAGCAGTAGCATTGCTGATAAGTCAAGTATACCCAGTAGCTAAACATGGTAATAGAGCTGTAAGTGGTAAGTCTGGTAGTGCTGATGTACTTGAAGCTCTTGGCTATAATATAATTGTGAAACCCGAGCTAGCTGAGAAATTAATTAAAGAGTCTAAGTTTGTATTTCTATTTGCTCAACTTTATCATCCAGCTATGAAAAATGTAGCTAATGTCAGAAAGACTTTAGGTGTTAGAACTATATTTAATGTACTAGGTCCTTTAACAAATCCAGCAAATGCAAGATATCAAATGATAGGCGTCTTCTCGAAAGAGTTTTTACCAAAACTCGCTGAAGCCGTAGTGCGTCTTGATTATGATAGAGTTATACTTTATAATGGTTTTCCATCTTTAGATGAGATTAGCACACAAGGAATTACGTATGTATATGAAATTGAAAAAGATAAAATAGTTAGTTATACTGTTTCTATTAACGACTTTGGACTTAAGGATGAGATCCCTGTATCTAAACTCACTGTTAACGATGCTACTCATTCAGCATTAAGAATTCTAAAGGCATTTAAAGGAAAAGATGAAGAAGCTAGAAGATTTATAGGGATAAACACAGCTATGGCTCTTTATTTAATTAGAAAAGTAAAAGACCTCAAAGATGGATATGAATACGCTTTACAGTTAATGGATTCTGGTATACCTCATGTAAGAAGTTTAATAGAGAAGAACGGTGATTTAAGTAACTTTAATAAGTTGGTGGAGAAAATTGATTAAAATAAAATTTTGTGGTATATCTCACATTGAAGATGCTATCGTAGCCTCTAATTACGCTGATTTAATAGGCGTAGTTACTGATCCTATAAGTCCAAGATTTGTCAAACCAGAATTTATCGATATCGTTAAAAACTTTGTAAACAAGCCTGTAGTAAATGTGAAGGTAAAAGGCAAAATTAATGATATAGTTAATGAATCAAAAGCTGAGTACGTTCAAATACATAGAGTTTTAGATATGGAAGAAATAGAAGATATATTATCATATAATAAAAAATTTATACTTTATGTTCCTTCGTCAGAAAAATATTACTCCTATTTTAAAACTATAGTAAATAAAACTAATCATCTTATTCTTATAGATTCGGAAAAGAAGGGAGAAAAAGTAAACTTAGAAGTTTCCAAAATCTGGATTAAAGAATATGATAAAGTTGGTATAGGTGGCGGTATAACGTTAAATAACATAGAAGAATTTCTAAGCTTAAACCCTTATTGGATAGATATTTCTTCTGGTATTGAAAAGTATAAATCAAAGAAAGATCACGATAAAATGATTAGAATAGCTGAAAAGGTGAAAGAATGGAAATCTATCCTATAACTTCTTTTGCTCAACCTTATGAAGTATTTAAATGTATATTAGATGAGGCAGATATAGCAGCACTATTAGAAAGTGGTTCTGGTCCTCAACATAAATCGAGATATAGTATAATAGCATGGGGAAAGAAAGGGTATCTTAATATAAACGGAGTTAGGTCTTCTGGCGATATTAATGATAGCTTCTATGACCCTATCGAGGTCTTAGAGAAGTTTCTTTCCAAAGCTCCTTTGCTTAATTTACCTGGAAGATTCAAAGGAGGTATAATTGGGTACGTTAGCTATGACGCTGTGAGATATTGGGAATCTATAAGAGATTTGAAGAGAGAGGCAGAAGAATGGCCTAATATGGAATTTTTTATACCAGAGAATGTTATAGTCTATGATCATATTGAAGGCAAAGTATATGTTGAGGGTGAGCTACCTAAGGTTACAATATGTAAGGATATTGGTAATGTGAAGTTCGAATTTGAAATAGAATCTTTAGATAAAACGCAATTTGAAAAAGCTGTTTCGGACATCTTGGATTACATAAAAAATGGATATGCTTTTCAGATAGTAATTTCTAGGTTTTTAAGATATATTTACAGAGGAGATTTAATGAGTTTCTATTACAACCTAAGGAAAATAAATCCATCTCCCTATATGTATTATTTAAAGTTTTATGATAGACATGTTATCGGATCTAGCCCAGAAACATTATTTAGTTTGCAAGATGGTATAGTTGAGACGTATCCTATAGCTGGATCAAGACCTAGAGGAGCGACACCAGAAGAAGATTTGAATTTAGAAAAAGAACTTTTAGCTTCTGAGAAAGAAAGGGCTGAACATATAATGCTAGTTGATTTAGCTAGGAATGATATAGGTAAAGTTTGTTACATGGGCTCAGTTAAGGTTCCTGAATTTATGTACATAGAAAAATATAGTCATGTACAACATATAGTAAGTAAGGTAGTAGGTACATTAAAAAGAAATTATAGTGCATTTGACGTTTTAAAGGCTGTATTCCCTGCCGGTACTGTAAGTGGAGCACCAAAACCCATGGCTATGAATGTTATTGAATTATTAGAGCCGTTTAAGAGAGGACCCTATGCTGGAGGAGTAGGTTTCTTTTCGGCTAATGGTGATGCAGAATTTGCAATAACTATAAGAAGTGCTTTTGTAAATAAAGATTTATTCAGAATTCAAGCCGGTGCTGGTATAGTTTATGACTCAATACCGGAAATGGAATATTATGAGACTGAACATAAAATGAGAGCCTTAAAAGTTGCTATGGGGGTAGTTTAGATGGATTTAACGCTCATCATAGATAACTATGATAGTTTTGTATATAATATTGCTCAAATAGTAGGAGAATTAGGAAGCTATCCTATAGTTATAAGGAACGATGAGATTACAGTAAAAGGAGTTGAGAGAATAAATCCAGATAGAATAATAATTTCCCCAGGTCCCGGAACTCCAGAAAAAAAGGAGGATATAGGGATAGTTATTGATGTTATCAAACAATTTGGTAGGAGAATTCCTATTTTAGGAATTTGTTTAGGTCATCAAGCTATAGGATATGCATTTGGAGCAAAAATTAGGAAGGCCAGAAGAGTATTTCACGGTAAAATAAGTAAAATAAATATAATTAACAACGTAGCATTATATGATGGTCTGCCGAAACAAATTGAAGCAACTAGATATCATAGTCTAGTTATAGATGATGTTAAAGAACCTCTAATAATTGATGCTTATTCCCTAGAAGATAATGAGATCATGGCTATTCATCACTCAGAATTAAGAATTTATGGCGTTCAATTTCATCCAGAGAGTGTAGGAACACCATTAGGAAAGAGAATTATTTATAACTTTCTCAATAAAGTATAATTGAATGCCCAGGTATTTGGAAGGATGGTTAGCTGATGTTGTTAAAATCTCCTTAAACAGAGAAAGAATAAATAAGGTTAGAGAAAGACCTATTTATTTACTTTCTAAATTTATAAAATCTACAATTGACAAAAATGCTATTATCGCTGAATTTAAAAGAAAATCCCCATCTGGGTTAAATGAAAACAGGGACTTAGAAGAATATGTGAAGTTTATGGAAGAAAATGGGGCTATAGGAATTAGTGTACTTACTGAAGAAAAATATTTTGGAGGTAGCTATTCTGATTTAGAGAATGCTGCAAAAATAGTAAAAATACCTATACTTATGAAGGATTTCATTGTTACTGAAAAACAAATAGACACAGCATTTAATTTAGGTGCAGACGCGATTCTTCTGATAGTTAAGATTCTCACAGAACGAGAATTGATTAACCTATATGAGTATGCTAGAAACTTAGGACTTGAGGCTATTGTTGAAGTTACTGATGAGAATGATTTAAAAATAGCTTTAATGTATGATTTTAATATAATAGGCGTTAATGCTAGAAATCTAAGTAGCTTAGAGGTTAACATTAGAAATGCTAGAAAAATTCTAGAAATGATACCTAATGATAGAATTAAAATTGCTGAAAGTGGGATAAAAAATAAAGAAGATATCATAGAATTAAAGAAGTATGGGGCCGATGCTTTTCTCATAGGAACGACTTTAATGAAGGACCCAAACAAAATTAAGGAACTAATATAATTTTTTCCTATGCCAGTAGATGATTTTTCCCTTTCGGCAAATAGTATATCAGGAGAATCTACCCTAGTATATCAAGATGTTGCAAGACAAGTACAGAAGACTAAGGGAATAAGAATCATAAATTTTGGTATAGGACAACCGGATTTGCCTACATTTGCCAGAATAAGAGAAGCTGCAAAGAAATCATTGGATGAAGGATTTACTGGCTATACATCAGCTTATGGAATTGATGAATTAAGACAAAAGATAGCAGAGCATTTAAGCAGTAAATATGAGAGTGTGAGAAAGGAAGAAGTTATTGTAACTCCTGGGGCAAAAACGGCACTTTACTTAGCCTTTTTATTATACATAAATCCTGGAGACGAAGTTATAATATTTGACCCTTCATTTTACTCTTATGCAGAAGTAGTAAAGATGTTAGGAGGAGTCCCAGTTTATGTTAAAATGAAGTTTAATGAGAGTACTGGATTTTCTCTTAACTTATCGGAATTAGAATCTAAAATAAATAAAAAAACAAAAATGATAGTATTAAATAATCCTCATAATCCAACAGGTATGGTGTTTGATCCAATAGAAATTGAAAAGCTAATGGAGATTACTAAGGAAAAGAAAGTTCTTCTTCTATCAGATGAAATATATGATTATTTTATTTATGAAGGAAAGATGAAGAGTGTACTAGAAGATCCAGATTGGAGAGACTATGTTATTTATGTAAATGGATTCAGTAAAACGTTCTCTATGACTGGTTGGAGGTTAGGGTATGTAGTAGCTAAAGAAAAAGTGATTAAGAAAATGGCAGAGATTGCTGCAAATATTTATACTTGTCCTACTAGTTTTGCTCAGAAAGGTGCATTAGCAGCTTTTGAATCTTTTGATGAAGTTAAGGAAATGATATCATTATTTAAAAAGAGAAGGGATATAATGTACGAAGAACTTAAGAAAATAAAAGGAATACAAGTGCATAAAAGTCAAGGAGCGTTCTACATGTTTCCATTTATTGGCGAGATTCTAAAAAAGGCTAATCTTAGTGTTAAAGACTTTTCGTTAAAGTTAATTGAGGAAAAAGGAGTAACCACCATACCGGGTGAAGTATTCCCATTAGAAGTTGGTAAAGATTTTGTTAGGCTTAGTTTTGCTGTAAAAGAAGATGATATAAGAGAAGGTATAAAAAGGATGAAAGAGTTTATTGATATGTTGATGACACCCTGATAGTGTGAAAAGATGAACGAAACTCCCATGGGCTGATCTAACTAAGTAGCTCTGCCTTAATTTCTTCTCCTTCCTCGTATACAATTTTTTCTATTTTTAATGTTTTTATTATGTCATCTTCAACTCTTTTAATTGTTTCGATATACTCTTTTGGCCCTACAAGCTTAACATTTATACTTACTGGTATCGGTATTCTATTTTGTATTTTTAAAGTCCTAATCGTAGATGTTGTTGTTTTTATGTATTTCCCTAAAGTATCTATGTTAGGATCTTCTTCAATATCGTCAACATTAGGTAATCCTTCAAGTATGATTGAAATTTTATCTCCATAAAGTCTATTGTACATCTCTTCTGTGATATGAGGTGCAATAGGGTGTAAGATTATTAGCAGATCTTTGAATACCCTGCTCAAGGTATATAATGCAGATAAATCTTCAGCAAATAATCTATGCTTAATTAATTCAAGATACTCGTCAGCAATAGTTTCCCAGAAGTAAGAGTAGAGCGATTCAACAACTTGATAGAAATCATAATTATTATAAGCTTCAATACTTTTCTTTACAAACCTTTTATGTTCTTGTAAAATCCATCTATCAATAGGATGTAAATTGCTTGGTCTATCAAACTTTTTCTTTCCTATAAATGGATAAGATAGTCTACCTGCATTCCACAGCTTCTGTAGCAATAATTTTTTTCCTCTAACTGTTTCCCATTTAAATGGAAAATCATCACCTATTCTAGCATCTAATAAAGTTAGTCTAATTGAATCGGCACCGAACTCATCAACCTTATCTAATGGATTAACTACGTTTCCTTTACTTTTGCTCATTCTAGTTCCATCTGGACCAAGAACTTGACCATTTATTAGAACTTCTTTAAATGGAATATTTCCAGTAAGTACTAGTGTTCTGAAAAACGTATAAAATAGCCAAGTCCTTATTATATCTGTTCCTTGTAATCTTACTGATGCTGGGAAAGTTTTCTCAAATTTTCTTTTATCAGTATAGAATCCAGTTAAATAAATTACTGTAACGCTAGAATCAATCCATACATCTGCTACATCAGTAACTGGCTTTAATGGTAATCCACACTGAGGACATTTCTCATATGGTGGTTTTGTTTTTGTAGGATCTAAAGGTAAATCTTCTTCTCTAGCTGGAATCAAATGATTGTTATCGCAATACCAGAAAGGTAATGGTGTACCGTACACTCTTTGTCTACTTATATTCCAATCCCATTCTAAACTTTTAATCCAATCTTCTAAATAATACGCCATCCTAGAAGGAATGAATTTCATTTTCTTATATTCTTCAAGTAATTTATCCTTAAATTGTAAAGTTTTTATAAATATCTGTTTCTTGACAAGGAACTCAATTGGAGATAAACAATCACTTCTTTCAGTATGAGATAACACATTATGTTTAAAATTCTCTATTTTGACAAGATATCCTTTTTCTTTAAGTAATTCTATTATTTTCTTCCTAGCTTCTTCAATTTTTAATCCATCTAAGAGACCATTTGTATTCTTTATTCTCCCTTTTTCATCAATCAGCTCAGTAGTAGGTAAATTATATTTCAATTGCCATTTTATATCTTGTGGGTCACCATACGTACTTATCATTACAGCACCAGTTCCAAACTCCTTTTCTACTGCATCATCTCCAATAATCTTTACTTCTTTGTTAAATAAAGGGATTATTGCAATCTTTCCAATAAGTCCTTTATATCTTTCATCTTCTGGATGTACAGCTACAGCCTGTGTGGCAGCTAATAATTCTGGTCTTGTTGTGGCAATGATAATTTCTCCACCATCTTTTAGAGGAAATCTAATATAAGCTAAAATTCCATCCTTTTCTAGATAACCAACTTCGCTTTGAGCCAAAGCAGTCTCGCATTTAGGACACCAATATACTGGTCCTTCTCTAATTTCAATAAGCCCCAACTTATACATTTCTAATAAACTTTTCTGAATTATTTTTCTATAACTATTTTCATATGTTCTATATTCATATCTTTCCCATTCTGGTCTATATCCTAACCTTATCATTGCTTCCTTCATTTTCTTTATCATATCCTCAGTCCACTCAACGCATTTTTTGAGAAATAGTTCTCTGTTTTCTTTAGGGATTTTTAATCTATATTGAACTTTTAATTCAGTTGGTAATCCTTGCGTATCCCAACCTTGTGGAAGAAGTACATTATATCCTTGTAATCTCTTAAACCTGCCAATTGTATCAGCAATTGTAACCCAGTAAGCATGACCCATATGTAGTTCTCCACTCGTAAAAGGTGGAGGTGTATCTATGACGAAAACTGGGGATTTCTCGTCTTCATCTTTAAATCTAAATACTTTCTCCCAATATTCCTTGGATAACCAAATTTGTTGCCATTTTAATTCAATTTCTTTCGGATTATAATGTTTCGGCCATTCTTCTAGTTTCTTATTAATCTCTTCTTGGGATAACAATAACTAATCACCTTAACATTAATTTATAAGGTCTTGCTTTAAAAAGCATTTAAAATGACAAAAATAGCAATTCTAGGAGGAGGAGTATCTGGATCATTATTAGCTTACCTTCTAAGAACTAGAACTAATTATGAGGTAAACTTGTTTGATATTAAAGATAAATATGTAAAACCTTGTGGGGATATTGTTCCTAATGTTTATACACCACCAATTCCCTGGGATGTAAAATTTAGAATAAAAAGATTCGCGTTTTATTTAGATGGAGAATTAATACATGATATAGAATATAGAAATACAAAATGGTTAGTGATAGATAAATGGGGATGGATAAATAAAATGAGAGAAAAAGTAAAAACATATCATCAATCAAAATTCAATAGAAAAAATTATGATAAAGTAATAGATGCTAAAGGACCATATGATATGGATAGAGAAGTAGTATATACAACTAGGGCTTTAGTAAAAACAGAAAAATTTGACGATGTAGCCGTGTTTGAATTTGATACTAAGTATACTGGATTTTATTGGATTTTCCCAAATGAAGATGGAATTCTAAATATTGGTGCTGGTTTTTTGGAATATAAAAATTCCAGAGAATTAATACTTAAATATATTAAAGAAAAATATGGTAATGCGAAAATCATCGATATAAGAGGAGCACCTATATCTATATCTCCAGTTAAAGATAAAAACTATAGAATAGGTGAGGCACGGGGCCTGGTTTTTCCTTTAAGTGGTGAAGGAATAAGACCATCAGCTATATCGGCAGAAAGAGCATTTGAAGCCTTATATAAGGAAGAAAATTTTAATGAGTACATGGAAAATAGTCTAAAAAAATTACATTATGCTGTTGATATTCAACATATGTTACTAAGAGTTTATAGGTACTCCTCTCTTTCCCTAAGGAGATCACTTTTGAGAATATTATTTAAAAACGATATACTTTTAGATGCATATCTTGAAGATAAAATTACTTTTGAGGGAATCTCAGAATCAGTAAAGGCGATTAAAAATGGAGGTCTACTTAGAAAATAGCAAAAGTAAGAGTGGAAAACACGCTATTAGAACATTAATTTATGTTATTGAAGGAGAGAATTTTTATGAATTTAAGTCTTTTAAAACAAAGAAAAAACTTCAGGGAATATATAAAGTTGGTGAAGCTCAACTGGTTGATTTACCTAGTGATAAGACTTTCGTATACATTTATCTTATTAAAAATATAAAAAATAGGGTTAAAGGAAAAGTTATTGTATATGATAATGGTCAGATAAGTCTGGTAATGAATTATAGAAAATTAAAACTAAAACTAGTAAAAGGAGATAAGAAATACGCGGAGATTATAAAGAAAATATTTGATAAACTTAATATTCCTATAAAAAATATGAACTTAAAGGAGGTAAAATAATTGTTTAGAGTCGAATTCGTATTATTATCATCAGATCCATTCAAAATATCAAGATTACCATATGTTGTAGATCTATTAGAAAGAGAATTAATAGATTTTTGCAATCCTATTAAGACTGGTGCTAGTATCATATGTGCTCCTTCAAAAGACTCATTAATTATTATTTACACTGCGTTTAATGAATCAAAACAGTTAAATGTATATATAAGAATAGAATCGTTAGATGCTCAAATTCTTTCACAAATAGTAGAAAAAATAAGTAAAAAATTACGCCAAGAAGGTTATGTTATGACTTTATCTAATACATCCTCTAGTTTATTATAGATTTCTTCAGGTGTAATATCAATTTTCTTTAATTCTAATAAAACATTACATAGATAAATATGAAGTCTAGTTTTACAAAAAACTAATTTTAATATTGTGAAATATTGATTCGAATAGCTAAAATCTAAGTATGCAATTTTATCATTAATAAAATTTAACTTCCTTATTATTTCTTTACCATCAACAACCTTATCAACATCTAAATATATTATTTTTTCATTTATAATAGTAATTTGTTTATTATTTACAAAAAATTTTTGTATATTCATATTACTGGCACTAGTTCAGTACTACAATATGGGCATTTCCATTTTAGTCCTCTTGCATCAGCTTCACAGAAGAAAGCATTATATTTCTTTTCACATTTTGGACATTTATATACTAAATCTGTACCTATCTTTAATTTCCTATTACATATTCTACAATATACTGTAAACCATCCGCTATGTCCATAAGCGTTAGAGCCTCTTATTCTTATACTCATGGGTAAAAAGAGAAATTATGTGATATTTATATTTAACGTGAAGATTAAGTAGTACTTAATGTTTCTAAAAATGAATTTTAATTATTGCTTCACTATATAATATGCTGAGAACAGTTGAAAGCAATTGTTGAATATTTTAATGGTGAGGAAGTGCAACTTTATCCTGGTATTATAGGTATTAAGGTTAATAAGATTGGAGAGGATGAAATAGAAATAAATTCGGAAGATGAAATAGAAAATTTATCATTAAAAGATGGAATAGCCTATGTTCATAATTCTGCTCCTCTTTATCTTAAAGGAGTAAACACAAAGTATGTTTTACCAAAACCTTTAAAGCTACTTAGATTAGGAATACCTACCTCCTTAGAAAATGCTGAACAAGTTCAGGTTAATTACTTAACATTTTTTGATAAAGACTATGTGTTAGTGGGTTTTAATCTTACTGATGATTTTAAAGAGCCATTTGCAATTTTAGAGTTTGATGAAGGTTACACTAAAGTTGTGTTAAAAGATGAATTTTCAGAGGTTAAACCTAAGAAGGAGAAAATAAAGAAGGCTAAGAGGAAGAAGAAAGGTGCTAAGAGAGCTAGTAAAAAACAAAAAGCTAAGAGCAAGAGTGCTAGAAAGAGCAGAAGAGTTTAAATTAAATAACAGAGCTGAAGAGAATGTTTGGTTTAGAGAATTAATTTTATGTATTTTAACCTCAAATAGTTCTTTTATATCTGCGTATAAAGCTCTAAATTATATAATGGACGAAATTTTTTCTCTAAGTGAAGATCAGATGAGCAAAAGACTTAGATTAGCCGGTTATAGATTTTACAATTTAAAAGCAAAATATATAGCAAATGCAAGAAAATTATATGGAAATTTGAAAACAAAAATAAAACCTATTGCTGATTATTCACAAGAAGAAGCCAGGCAGTATATCATAAATAACATTGACGGATTAGGATTGAAAGAATCTAGCCATTTCTTGAGAAACGTAGGCTATTTCGATTTAGCAATTATAGATAGACATGTGCTACATTTCCTTAACGAAATTGGCACTAGTAATTTAAAAATTAAAAATAAAAAGGACTATTATTTAGCTGAAAGTATACTTAAATCAATTAGTATTAATCTTGGTATTCAAGTTGGACTACTTGATTTGTATATATTTTTTAAACAAACCAATACAATCGTAAAGTAGAATAAAAAAATATAAAAATGAGTAGCAAATGGATATCATGAATTAAAATGAACACAAATAAGTTCCTAGAAAATTTTGAGAAGTTATATAACTATACTTCTTATTATTATGACTTCTTCTTCTCTTCTTCATTTTCATCATCATGTTAAACTTCTTTCTCTATTTATAAATAAAAAGGGGTGTTCTATGCATGGCTATCTATACTGTTAAGGCCTTAATAACAGATCCTATAGATGAAATTCTAATTAAAACTTTGAGAGAAAAAGGAATTCAAGTAGATTATATGCCAGAAATAAGCAAAGAAGAATTACTTAATATAATCGGTAATTATGATATTATAGTAGTGAGAAGTAGAACTAAAGTGACTAAAGATGTTATAGAAAAAGGCAAAAAACTAAAAATTATTGCTAGGGCTGGAATTGGACTTGATAATATAGATACTGAAGAGGCTGAAAAAAGAAATATAAAAGTTGTTTATGCTCCTGGTGCCTCTACTGATTCTGCAGTAGAATTAACTATTGGACTCATGATAGCGGCAGCAAGGAAAATGTACACTTCTATGGCTTTAGCAAAATCTGGTATATTTAAAAAAATTGAGGGACTAGAATTAGCGGGAAAAACTATCGGGATTGTAGGTTTCGGAAGAATTGGTACTAAGGTTGGAATAATAGCAAATGCAATGGGAATGAAAGTATTAGCTTACGATATTTTAGATATAAGAGAGAAAGCCGAGAAAATAAACGCAAAAGCAGTAAGTTTAGAGGAATTATTAAAAAATTCTGATGTAATAAGTCTTCATGTTACTGTGAGTAAAGATGCAAAACCAATAATTGACTATCCGCAATTTGAACTAATGAAAGATAATGTTATAATTGTAAACACCAGTAGAGCAGTTGCCGTTAATGGTAAAGCACTTTTAGATTATATTAAGAAAGGAAAAGTTTATGCTTATGCTACTGATGTATTTTGGAATGAACCACCAAAGGAAGAATGGGAATTAGAATTATTAAAACATGAAAGAGTTATTGTTACAACTCATATTGGTGCTCAAACCAAAGAGGCTCAAAAAAGGGTAGCAGAAATGACTACTCAAAACTTGCTTAACGCTATGAAAGAGTTAGGGATGATATAAAATGCTTTTAATTCCTGGACCAGTTGAAGTACCAAGAAGCGTAAGAGAAGCCTCAACATTAGTAGTTAATCACAGAAGTGAAAAATTTAGAGAGATAGTAAGAAAATTGGAAAGTTTAATGAATAAGCATTTTAGTGCGAGCAGGACTGCTTTACTTACGGGATCGGGTACTTTAGCTGTTGAAGCAATGGTATATTCGTTGATTAAACCTAACGAAAAAGTAATTAGTTTTCCTTACGGTGAATTTGGCAATAGGCTAGTGGACTCTTTGAGAAGAAGAGGAGCTCAAGTAAAAGTGTATGAGAAAAAGATTGGCGAAATTTTCTCTATAGATGAAATAAAGAAAGCATTAGATGAAAATAAAGATGCGACTGCAGTAGCTTTAGTTCATAATGAAACTAGTTCTGGAATGGCATTTAGAAATTTAGAAGATGTAGTAAGTGAAGTAAAGAGAAGAGGATTAAAATTATTAGTAGACTCTGTATCCGGTTTTGCTGCTTATAAATTATTAGTAAATGAATGGAAAATAGATGCAGTAGCTACTGGTAGTCAGAAAGCTCTTGCCTCTGTACCAGGAATGTCATTTGTGGCTTTATCGGATGACGGTATTGAGGAAATACAAGGAGAGTCACTTCCTTCATATCTTGATATTTCTCTCCATCTTAAGTTCCAGGATAAAGGAGAAACTCCATTTACTCCAGCTGTTGGCGTGTTTAATGCATCTTTAAGAGCAGCAGAATTATTAGAGATCGAAGGCATAGAAAATAGATGGAAAAGGCATGAGGCTTGCGCAAGATTTGTAAGGGAAGTACTATCTTCTTATGGTTTCTTACTTTTTGGAAATGAAAATAATTTTTCAAATACTGTAGTTGCAGGTGTACCACCGATTCCAGATTATAGAAAGAAATTACTAAATGAATTTAATATTGAAATATCTGGAGGAATGGGAGAATTAAAGGAAAAGATAGTAAGAATTGGATTGCTAGGAGTTGTTGATAGTAGAGCTGTAAATAAATTATTGGAGGCTACTGCCAAGTTATTAGATAAAAATTATGACTATTTACCTCCAAGAGAATGTAAGCTTCCAGAATTACTAGAAAAAGAAGTTGAATGGAGTTAATCTTATTTAAATCTTTAGGGAGTGTTTAAGTGTGAGTATAAATAAAATTTTTGAGGAGAGCTGGAAAAACAGATTAACGAAATACGAGATAGCTAGAATTATAAGTGCCAGAGCATTACAATTAGCTATGGGAGCTTCTCCTCTTATAGACACTAATAATTTACCTTTTAATGATGTAATTAGTATAGCAGAAGAAGAGCTTAAGCGTGGGGTCTTACCTATTACAGTAAGGCGTGTATATCCTAATGGGAAGATAGAGTTGGTTTCAGTTAAAAAGGTAGAGTTTAAATAGTATGAATTGTTATCCTAAAAATTATATCTTAGTTATTGCAGAAAAAAGTAAAGCTGCAAAGAAAATAGCTGAGGCTTTATCAGATAAACCAACTACATGTAAAAAATACTCAGTAAGCTATTGGGTTGTAAATTATAAAGGAAAAGTAAACGTTGTTGCACCTGCTGCTGGTCATTTATTTAATCTTTATGGTGATAGTTCTTTTCCTATTTTTTCAATGGATTGGAAACCTCTTTGGGAAATAGATGATTCTGCTAAATATACAAAAAAGTACTATAATTTGCTTAAAGATTTATCAAAATATGCCATTGAATATATTAATGCTTGTGATTATGATATTGAAGGTTCTGTAATAGGTTATATGATAATCAAACATTTTGGTGATTTAAAAAAAGCTAAAAGAATGAAATTTTCAGCGTTAACTAAACAAGACATACAGAAAGCATATTCAAATCTTTCACCATTAGACTACAATATGATAAATGCAGGTATTGCTAGGCATAAAGTAGATTGGATATGGGGTATTAACGTAAGTAGGGCCTTAATGTTAGCTGTAAGTTCTGTTACAAAGAAAAGGGTGACATTAAGTGCGGGGAGGGTACAAAGTCCTACTCTAATTCATGTAGTAGAAAATGAGATAGCAAGAGAACTATATATTCCATTGCCTGTATATAGAGTTAGAGTAAAAATTAAAATAGGAAATGAGACATTTAGCTTGTCGTTAAATAGAACGTTCGAATACAAGGAAGAAGCTCAAGAGTTTGCTAATAAAATAAAAAAATCAAGGGCTGTAGTGGATGAGGTCAGAATAGAGGAAAAACCATTAACACGACCTTCACCTTTTAATCTAGGAGATTTACAAGCAGAAGCTGGTAGAATATTAGGCTATTCACCTTATTATGTCGAAAGATTAGCTGAAGAATTATACTTAGATGGGTTAATTAGCTATCCTAGAACAAATAGCCAAAAAATTCCCCCATCAGTTGATATTAAAAGTATAGTTAATGGATTAGAAGCTAATTTTAAGAACTTGGTAGGGTTAGTGAGAAACATTACGAAAGGAGAATACATAGTCAGACAAGGAAGTAAAGATGATCCCGCTCATCCTGCAATTTACCCTACTGGAAATAGAATAACTGAAAAACTTGGGATTAAACAATATAAGTTGTTTGAACTAATAACTAGGCGTTTTCTTGCAAGCATTTCAAGAGATGCTATAATGATAACTCAGAAAATAATCATACGGTTTAAGGATGTGGATATATCTGATGAGATAACTAGGCAAAAAATAAAGTTTAAAGGATGGTTATTACTATACCCATATCATTCTGTGAAAGATGAGGAATTATTAGATGTAAAAGAAGGAGAAGAGGTTAAGATAGAATCTGTTTCTGTAAAGATGGATTTGGCTAAACCGGATGTAAAAAGATACAACAAAGTTCAATTATTAAAATGGATGGAAACTTCTAACTTAGGAACTGAGGCTACAAGAGGAAAAATTATTGAAACCTTATTTAATAGAAAATATCTTTCACAAAAAAGAGGTACAATATATCCTACATCGCTAGGAATTGTTATAGTTGAGGTGTTGAAAGATTATTTTAAGGACTTAACAAGCATAGAATTAACTTCAAAGATGGAAGAAAAATTAAACGAAATACTAGATGGGAAAGAGACAGTAGAAGGAGTTGTCGCAGAAACAATAAATACTCTGAGGATCTATCTAGATAATTATAATAAATATAAAGATCAAATAGGAATTAAATTAGCTAAAATATTAGGATTAATGAAGTATAAGAAATGTAAGTTCTGTGACCTTGAGGCAGAATATGATAATTTATGTAAATATCACTATAATGCATATATGAAATTGAAAGAAACACTTAAGGTATGGAAAGAGAGAACTAAATTAGAAGATAAAGATATATTGAAAAAAATTTATAGTTCGAAAACTACGGGAAAATATATAAAGGACATGATTTCAGAGATGATGTGAGTCATGCCAGCTTGATTTGATGATATGAACCCTGGGGTATCTGATCTAAAGTGCTTTAAACTTTTCATGCCATGCTTCATATGCCTTTATCATCTCTTGGTTAACACTTGGTTTTCTTATTTTTAATACCTCGATAAAGTCTTCCATACTAACTGGTCTAGGCTCATTAAGATTATTAATGAACATTTCTTTAACAACCCTAATATGAGCAGCTTGTACTATATCCTTAATATCACTAGCTGTGTACCCTTCAGTCATTTCAGCCACCTTGTTTAAATCTACATTCTCCATCTTTATTTTAGATGTATAATATTGGAGTAAAGCCAACCTTTGCTGGAAATCTGGTAATCTAACATAAATTCTCTTCTGAAATCTTCTTAAGAAAGGTTCATCAAGCCTCCACGGTTTATTAGTAGCTCCTATTACATAAACCTTATAATTCTCAGACTTATCTTGCAATCCATCCATTTCTTTTAAGAATTGATTTCTTACTCTAACTTCTCCTCCATTTTCGCTATTGTAAATCCCTAATAACGCATCAAGTTCATCAATAAATATTATAACAGGTTTTTCTTCCCTCTTACTTATTTCCCTAGCCTTAGTAAATATTTTAGCAACATTCTTTTCAGCCTCCCCTAACCATTTTGACATTATAGATGCTGCATCTACTTGAATAAAGTATGAGTCTATCTCACTAGCTACTGCAGCTGCAATCATTGTCTTTCCACAACCTGGAGGTCCATAAAGTAAGATACCACGAGGCCATCCTAATGGGAACAGATCTGGTCTTTTTGTCGGATATATAATGGCTTCTTTTAAGGCTTCCTTTACATCATCTAATCCTACAATATCCTTAAACGATACTTTTGGTTTCTCTTTTACAATTAAATCTTCTATATCGATCTGCTTTGATTCTGATCCACTTGCGGGTACAGCTTCTTTCAATACCTCAATTCTTTTCTTATATTCATTAATCATTTGTTCGTAAACTTTTATTGATGGTGAATCGGGATATAATGCGATTAATTGCGATAATATTTCTATTGCTTTCTTATAATTGTTTATAGCATCTTCGGCCTTTCCTTCTTTATCAGCTTTTACTGCATTAATAGCATATTTCCTAGCCATCTCTTCTAGCATTGATTGTGCAGACATAGCCCTACTCCTCTAATGTAATTAATCCTTTTGAAGCCAAGGATTTTAATAAGTCCAAAACTTCTTGTTTATCTACATTATATATTTTACTAAAATGTTCTAGATCTAAGAACCCACCAGTTTGTCTTATATATTCAAGTAAATCGTCAGCTGTAACTTTTCTTTTTTGTTGTGTCTGTTCTTGTTTAATTTCTATTACTTGCCTCTTATATGATGGTGTATCACTAGGTGGATAAGGTAATTCTGGTAAAATCTCTTTTAATTTTTCCTCAGCCATTTTCTTTGTTTCATTTAATATTTTCTGAGCCTCTTCATCAACTACAGTAGGCACAACTGTTCTCTCACTCAAAGCCCCAGTTTCTATAGCTATACTATTAACGTTGCTAGTTATAGAATCTAATGCAATGGCTACTTCTGGTGCAATTCCTTTTATTTGATCTTTTAATTGTCCTAATACTTTCATAACTGGAAGTAAGACTAACGAAACTCCTTGAAGTTCTTGTACAGTATCTAATTTAATTCTAACTTTTTCTATAGCTAAGAAAGCAGTATAGATAATTTTAATCATTTTTCTAATATCTGAGATTTCTTGTGCATAGATTGTAGCCTTAGCCATATCACCTTCGATTTGTGCCCTAATAACCTTTTCATAAAGTTCTTTATCTCTATCTCTTAATCTTCTTATAGCTTCATCTAATCTATCTTGTTGGTCTTTTAACTTCAAAGATATCTCAGTGATAATTTTACCTAATTGTGCCTTTCGCTTCCTATCATTATTAAAAAAGGATGAGATCTTATCTAACATACTATTTCACTAAATTAGTTACAAAGTATTTATTACTCTTACTGGTATTGGTAATGGTACTTCTGATTTATTACCATCGCTCTTATTAGGTTGTTCTTGTTGCGTAGTTAATGAGGGAGAAGGCTTAATATCTATTCCCTCTTTGTCTAAACCATCCAATTTATCTAATATTTTCTTTATATCATCTCTCTCTAATGTGTAGCTTTCTTTTGATTGTCTTAATATTTCCATAGAATTTTTATATGAAGTTTCTGGTAATTCGCCAGAAATATAACTCATTTTCAACGATATAGTTGCTTTATCAATTTGAGCTAATTGATCTTCAATTTCATTTAATCTATTCTTTAATTTACTTTTCAATTTCGCATGTTCTTCTCTGAGTTTTAACAGTTCTGAATCTAGCTTTCTTTTCATATCATCATACATACTCTTAGGAATTTCCTGTTTTGAATATAATTCTTCTAGTGCTTTTTGCCTTCTTCTTATCTTCTCCATATATCCTAAAATCTTTATAGCTTCTGTTTTCCATTCAGGTAATAATACTATATTATCACCATCCATTTTAACACTTTCTGGACTTACGGTAACAAAAGAATTACCGTAAGAAATTTCTATCCCAGTTATTGTTCCATCAATCTCTGTATATACATGAATTATACTACCCACGTCCCTCCCATATACATCTTTAATCTTTTGTCCAACAAATTTCGTTAATACATCAACTGAAATTGGCATGGTAATACTCCTCAAAAATATCAGCTCTGCATATTTTATTTATAAGGATTTGGGCACCTCAGCAGGTAGAGGCTCGTCACCGATAAGCGCTTTTAACCATCATCATCGGGAGGAGGATATTATGTGGCAAAGTTTAAAAAATATCTGCGAGTAATATATACTTTACGAATTAATATGAGTTTACAAAATCTTGCTAATGTTACTTCTCAGATAGCGGGAATGTTTCATTTTAATGCTTCACCGTTAGCTACAGGTTTAATAGTAGTCGGATTAGCTATAGTATTTATGGTGCTGATAGGAGCTATTATATATGGACTAATTAAAGCATTTAAAGAACTACCTAATATGCCTTTTAGAACTTTTGTAGTATTAATGCTAGTTCTAGCAATGTTTTTAATAATAGTGGGAGTTTTACTACCTTAAAGATAAATTTTTTTACCGTAATATTCTATTCCATAATCGTTTTCTATTTCTAGTAATCTATTATATTTACTAGTTCTTTCGCCTCTAGCTGGTGCTCCAGTCTTTATAAAATCACTTTGTACTCCAACAGCTAAATCAGCTATAAAAGAATCTTCTGTCTCTCCACTTCTATGACTTACAATTATTTTTATAGAATTTTTCTTCGCAAATTCTATGTATTCAAATGTCTCTGATAAAGTACCAATTTGATTAGGCTTAACTATAGTACCTTTAGCAGAACTTTTCTCTATCCCTTTCTTTAGATACTCAATGTTAGTGGTAAATAAATCGTCTCCAGTAACAATAGTTTTCTTTAACTTCTGTTGTAAAATAGAAAATCTCTCAAAATCATTCTCGTTAAAAGGATCTTCTATATATAATAACGGATAACGTGAAGCTAATTGGATGTAGTAATCTATCATCTCATCTGGGCTTAATTTTTTCCCATCTATTTCATATTGACTTCCGTTAAAGAAATCAGAAGAAGCTGCATCTATTCCCATTACTATCTTATCCTCATAACCAGAATTCTTTATAGCAGTATATACTAAATCTAATGCGTCTTCTGTTTTAGATAATGGTGGCGCTACTCCTCCTTCATCTCCTAGCATTGTATAAAGTTTTCCGTATTTTTCTGTTATTATTCCCTTTAACTGCTTGTATACTTCATCGGCAGCATATAAGGCTTCGTGAAAGCTGTCAAAACTTAAAGGTATTATAATAAACTCCTGAATTTTTAGTTCATTTCCAGCGTGTAATCCTCCATTTAAAATATTTAATAATGGTATTGGCAGATATCTTACTCTTGGCCCACCTATGTATTGGAAAATTTCTAACCCCATAGCTTTTGCAGCTGTTTTAGCTACAGCTATTGATGTAGCTATAGTTGTATTTCCGCCTACTCTTGACTTATTAGGTGTTCCATCCATTCTTATCAATGTTTGGTCAATTCCTAGTTGATTCCTTACATCAAAATCCCTTAAGGAATCGTTAATTAAGGTATTTACTAACTCGACTGCCCTAGTTACTCCTCCATCTTTGTCCCTTAATTCTATCGCCTCTCTACTACCCTTTGATGCTCCAGCTGGTGCGTCACCAGTTTCTGATATTCCTCCATATGTCTCGATTTTAACTCTGATTGTTTTATTTCCTCTAGAATCAAGAATCTGGTAACCCTTTATTTTTTTGATTCTGAAATAGTCATTCATTTAAATTCGATTATCAATTAAGAGCAAAGATTAATATGTTATTCTGTAGTTGTCTTCTGATCTTCGTTATATATGGAATATTAACTCCTATCTATGCAAAAATTCTTGATAGCAAGCTAAGTAATCAAAGAGCATTTTATATAGCATGGACTACAGCACCTTATCTTGTGGCTTATTTTTACTCTCCTTTAGTTTTCTACCCTTTTTTAGTTATCTTTAATATTATTTCATATACTTTCGCATTAAAGAGAAAGATAAATCTCCTAATAATAGCCTTATTTTCAACAGCAATTTTAGGAGAATTAATTTATAGTCTTGTTTTTTATCATACAAATTATGCCTAAGAAAAAGCAAACTGACCCGTATGTATGTCCAACATGTGGTACAAGAGTAGAAAAACCGATTAAAACTTGGCAACTAGTTTCACCATTACCAGATGCTTATGGTAGAATAACAATAACCGTTATGGGATCTTTTGAGTGTCCTAATGGGCATAAGTGGAAAGCTGTAGTATCAAAGATAAGAGCTGGCGGGAGCTCCGTAGAAGTTGAAGGAAAGAAAGGTGTAAAGAAAATAGGAGAAGAAAAACAAGAAGAGGAGGAAAACAGAGGAGAAGTGATAGAATTAGACCTTAGTGATTTAGATGAAGAAGAGTGACATCTTATTACTTATTGTAATAATATTAATTTATATCGTAGTCTTATCTGGAATTGTACAGACAGCAAGCGTAGAAGGAGTCTCAATGTATCCGATTTTTCAGAACGGTTTCTTGACATTTTATACTTCACCGAATAATATCAAAATTGGAAATATTATAATATATAAATCACCTACATTTAACACATATGTGATACATCATGTGATTAAAATAAATTATATAGATGGGGAAAAATTCTATGTTACAAAAGGAGTAGATAATATAACTAATCCTCAGTCTGATAACAAAATTGGTTTAGAACCTCCTCAAGGAATTCCTCAGTCACAAGTTATAGGAAAAGTAGCTGAAGTTAATGGAATAGTAATTTCAATACCTTATCTAGGTTATATTTCAATACTTTTCTCCCTACTTTAAGGAACCTATTTTTCCCTCCTCCCTTAGTCTTTTAACCCTATAAGTTGGAGTTACACTAGACGGATGGTTTGCTATAACTTGGTCTAATCTTTTAACACTAGTATTCTTTGGAGTATCTAAAATTTCCTTAGGGTTAGAATAGGCAGTATTAATAATCTCCTTTATAGCAATTGCAAAACTATCCAAAACTTCTTTAGGTTCGGTTTCTGTTGGCTCAATCATTAAAGCCTCCTCTACATTTGGAGGGAAATATATAGTTGGCGCGTAAAATCCTCTATCTAATAATGCCTTTGCAACATCATTTGCTGTAACACCAGTTTCTTTAGCCAACGTTTTAGCAGAAAAAACTACCTCATGTTTTCTAGGTCTATAGGGGGCTATTAACTCTAGTCCTCTTACATTTTTAAGTTGTGATATAAGGTAATTTGTAGCTAAAGTACTCATTTTTCCTATCATTGATATTCCTTCGGCACCTAAACCCAGAATATACGTATATGCTCTAACTACATTACCTACATTTCCATAAAAAGTGGCAATTTTTCCAATGGAATATTTTGGAATATAAGACAACGAATATTTTCCGTCCTTTTTCTCTACTAATGGATACGGTAAGAAATTAACCATCTCTCCCTTAGCACATATTGCTCCAGCTCCTGGACCTCCACCCCCATGTGGAACAGCAAATGTCTTATGTAAATTTAAATGAACAATATCAAACCCCATATCTCCCGGTCTAACTACTCCTAAAATTCCGTTAAGATTTGCTCCATCATAATATAATTTTGCATCAACAGAGTGAATATATTTTGCAATATCTAATATATTCTCCTCGAATAGACCAAGAGTATTAGGATTAGTTAACATAAACCCAGCAGTCCTTTCACTTACAATCTCCTTCAGAATATCCACATCAACTAGACCTTCACTATTAGACTTAATGTAGATAACTTTAAAATTCTCCATAGAAGCACTAGCAGGATTAGTTCCATGTGCAGTATCAGCAACAAGCATTTCATCTCTATTTCCTCTACCCTTAGTTTCATGATATTTCTTAATCATTAAAACCCCTGCTAATTCTCCAGCAGCTCCAGCTGGCACTTGTAAACTACATAAATCCATACCAGTTATTTCGGCTAACCATTTCTGCATATAATATAAAACCTCTAAAATACCTTGAACAGTAGAATCATCTTGCAATGGATGCAAATTTTGTGTAAGTAATTCAGCTTCTTCCTCTATCTTTGGGTTATACTTCATAGTACATGAACCTAAAGGTACCATTCCGTTATCAACACCAAAACTCATTTGAGATAATCTTATAAAATGTCTAATAACTTCTAGTTCGCTTAACTCCGGCAAATCTATCTCTTTTCTCCTTAATTTTTCTGGTATATTGATGCTGATCTCTTTCTTTAACTCCTCTTCTTCTGGGATTTTAAAACCTATTCTTCCCTTTCCTTTATACTCAAAAATTAGAGGCTCGTTCCATACAGCTTGATGCCAGCTCATCCAGAAAACACCTCTCTAATGCTTTCAATTAACTCATCAATCATACTTTTAGTATGAACTTCAGTAACACAAAATAAAGCTTGAGTCTTACCCAATTTTAATCCACCGTGTATATTCTTCTCAAGTAACCTAGAATGAATTATATCATAATCAGTTCTAAAATCAACAGCAAACTCCTCAAAGAAATCTCCGTTATATACAGTGTTTACTCCTAATTCTTCTAATCTTTTCTTAGCATAATGACTTCTAATGTATATCTCCTTAGCCAATTCTTTTATTCCATTTCTTCCTAATAAGGAGAGATATACAGCTGCTGCAATAGCCATTAATGCTTCATTAGTAGTTATATTTGAAGTAGCTTTTTCTCTTCTAGCAAACTGTTCTCTAGTTTGAAGGATTAATGTAAATCCTCTTTTTCCTTCAGAATCCTTAGTTAATCCCACAATCCTGCCAGGCATTTGTCTTACTAATTGTCCGTCCCATCTGGTTGCAAGAATTCCTAAAAGAGGACCTCCAAAGTTTAAAGATAAACCTAATTCTTGTCCATCTCCTACTGTAATATCAATTTCATATTCTCCAGGAGGCTTGATTAGGCCTAATGCTAGTGGAGAAACACCCATAATAGTGATAATTTTTTTCTTTTTAGCAATATCTACAATATATTCTATCTCATCTTCAAATATTCCATAAAAATTAGGTTGTTGAATATATATTGCAGAAACATCATCCTCATTTATCATACTTTCTAACTTACTAACGTCAATAGTACCTCTTTCATTTGGAGGTATTTCTACTAGTTTGATACCCTTACCATAAGTCCACGTTTTTACAACTTCTTTATGGTATGGGTTCATAAGTTTAGGAACAAGCACAGTCTTCTTTTTATTAATTCTATTAGCCATCATTATAGCTTCAGCTAGAGCACTACCCCAATCATAAAGGGATGCATTAACTACTTCCATTTCAAAAAGCTCAGCTATTAGACTTTGATATTCAAAAAGTGCTTGAAGTAGTCCTTGAGAAATTTCTGGCTGATAAGGAGTATAAGCTGTATAAAATTCAGAACGTTTAATAATAAATTTTACAACCTCTGGAACATAATGCGGGCAAAGTCCACCTCCTAGAAAAGGTGGCATCTTAAGTCTTTTATTTTTATTTTGTAATTCTTGCAATTTAAGAATAATTTCGTATTCAGAAAGAGGTTTTTTATAATCTAAATCCAATTCTTTCTTTAATTTGATTTCTTCTGGCACATCTATGAATAGATCGTCTATGCTATTTACTCCTATACTTTTCAACATCTCCTCTATATACTTTATATTTGGTAGCCATGGATGCATGTCCATATAAATATGCCTACTAGTATTCAATATGTGAATTAAAAATGTTTAGTACGCCTCTTTTGGATATTGAATTAAAACTTAATGCTGATATAGGCGAATTTGCAGGTTGGAAAATGCCAATGAAATATACTTCTTATCAAGAAGAACATTTAGCTGTACGCTCTTCTGCTGCATTTTTTGACTTATCACACATGGGGAGACTAAAAATAACTGGAAAAATTGATGAGTTCGATCTTTTGATAGCGAAAGATATTAAAAAAGCTTCCTATAATACTATGATAGGACCAACAGCATTTCTTAATGATAAAGGCGGTTTTATAGACGATGTAATGACATATAAGTTAAGTGATACCGAATTCTTAATTGTTACAAATGCAATAAATAGAGAAAAAGTAATAAATTGGATAAAATCTAATTCGTCATTAGAAGTAGAAGATCTAACATTTAAATATGCTATGATTGCTATACAAGGAAGAAATGTGTGGAATTACATAGAAAAGACTGATCTACAACCATTAGAATTTAAAATTAATACTAAATTTCTTGGGGAAGAAGTCTTTCTTATTAGCAGATCAGGGTGGACTGGAGAAGATGGAGTAGAAGTTTGGGGAAGCCCAGAAGTAATCTCAAAAATTATTCAAAGACTTATTTCGGTAGGAGTTAAACCATCTGGTTTAATTTGTAGAGATAGTATAAGACAAGAAATGGGATTTGTATTGTATGGAGAAGATATAGATGAGAACATAACTCCCGTAGAAGCAAGATATTGGGTTTTCTCTCTTGATAAACAATTTATTGGCAGAGAGAAAATAGTAGAACAGTTAAAGAATGGTGTCGAAAAAATAAGAGTTGGATTAAAATTAAAGAAAGGAGAAAGAAGTATTCCTAGAAAAGATAATAAGATAAAAATACTAGATAACGAAATTGGATATGTAACAAGTTCAACGTTTTCACCCTATCT
The DNA here is from genome assembly GCF_000011205.1 of Sulfurisphaera tokodaii str. 7. Lineage (NCBI taxonomy): Archaea > Thermoproteati > Thermoproteota > Thermoprotei > Sulfolobales > Sulfolobaceae > Sulfurisphaera > Sulfurisphaera tokodaii. The sequence goes on along the minus strand of NC_003106.2, from coordinate 1,207,991 downwards.
TAATAGAGTCATAGGAATGGGGTATATTAACTCAAAATACGCTCTATTCGGCTACTCTGCCAATATAGAGATAAGAAATAGGCAAGTTGAAGCTAAATTACAAGACTTTCCATTTATTTAGTGATAGTAATGTCAGAAATTATAGTCGGTGGAAAATACAAAGTATTAAAAGATAGATATTATTCAGAAACAGATGAGTGGATATTGGTTAAAGAAAACATAGCTATTGTGGGAATAACTGATTATGCACAGAAAAAACTACGTGATATCGTAGGTGTTGAATTACCAGAGATAGATAAAGAAGTTAAGGCTAATGATCCGGTTGCTGTTGTAGAATCCGTAAAAGCCGCTGCAGATATTTACTCTCCATTATCTGGAAAAGTAATAGAAACAAACCAAAAACTGACTGAGTCACCAGAACTAATAAATAAAGATCCTTATGGTGAAGGCTGGATATTTAAACTAGAGATAAGTGACAGGAACGAAATAGAAAAATTGTTAAGTCCGGAAAAGTATAGTGAATTAATAAAACAAAGAGAGGGATTATAATGAGCCAATACGAAATTATTGAAAAATATACTCCAATTTTATCTAAACCTTCTTATCTTATAGTTGGATTACCAGACGCCGGATTAGTTGGAGTGATAGCAACAGAGTATTTGATAGAAAGGTTAAAACTTAAAGAGTTTGCCGAAATTTACGCGCCAACTATTTTACCCCCAATTTCTCACGTTCAAGACGGAATAGCAAAATCCCCTATAAGACTCTATCATAACCATAATATGATAGTATTTCATTCATGGATAGCCATACCCTCATCTGCAATAAATGTAATAAGTAGGATTATAGTTGATGTTGCAAAGAAATATGGTATTTCAAATATTATATCGATAACAGGATTACCAATACAAGATAGGCTAAACGCTGAAAAATTAAATGCATATTGGATAGCAAATGATTATAATACAGCTCAAGATTTACAAAAACTTGGTCTTATGGAAAAATTCGGTGATGGTTATATAGCTGGTCCATATGCTCCTTTGCTTATTGAATCACACAAAAATAATTTAAGTAATTTCGTTATTGTTGTTGAATCTTTTCTTGATCTACCAGATCCAGAAGCATCAGCAATAGCATTAACTATATTGAGTAAATATATAGGGTTCTCTATAAGTGTTGACGAATTACTAAAAGAAGCAGAAGATATTAGAGATAAAATTAAGGGATTAATGGAGCAGACAAAACAAGAATTACCGACTTATGCATCAAATAGACCAATGACATATGCGTGATAAAAATGCCGGCTTTTAAAGACTTAGATGAATTAATAAAGAACCTATTAAAACAAGAGGAAGAAAAATTTAGAAGAATACAAAGAGAAATAGAGGAAGAAATAGAAAGAGAACTAAGAAGATTTTCTTCACCATTATATAGTGTTAATGAAACCGATGAAGGATACGAATATCTTATAGATGTTCCTAAAGCTGATTTAGCTACATTAAAAGTTGAATCAAGACCAAGGAGATTATCTGTTTCTTGTAAAACAAAGGATGGTAAAGAATATAGACTTAATTTAAGCTTACCAGATGATGCTGATCCTTCAACTATGGATGTTTCAAGAGTTAAATGGTTATTAAAAGTAACAATAAAGAAAAAGAAACAGTAGAAAAACTGCTTTTTATCTTGTTATTAATAAGCTTTAGAAACATTTATATAAACGGCGTTCAAGTAGATTAAATAGGGATAAATTCTTGTCTGATGAAACAACAAGATTTTCAAAAGATGTAGAAACTAGGAAAGTTCAAAGACTGGGTTCTTCTTCTCTTTTTATAACATTACCTAAAAAATGGATAAACAAATGGGGAATTAAACCAGGAGATAAAATAATTATGGAAGTATCTGAAGACGGCACTTTGCGTTTAGTTGCTGAAAAAATAAAATTAAACTCAAATAAAAGGTCTGTAAAAATCGATATTGATAGCTTCAAGCAATCAATGACTACAGCAATCCCTTGTTTATATGCACTAGGTTATGATGAAATAGTATTTTCTTCTAGGAAAAATTTGGAACATAAAGAAGTAGAAGATGTAATGAATTTCTCAAAGCAATTAGTGGGCATAGAAGTATCTGAAGTTACAGAAGACAGAATAAAACTAGATTGCTTATTAGATACTGAAAAAATAGGCATAGAATCTTTACTAAGGAGAATATTGAATATTATAGCAAAAAAAGTAGATGATATTATAGCTATTCTTAAAGGTCAGAATCAGTCAGAAGTACAATCTACAATAGAAGATCTTAGACGGGTATACCTTATGTTATTAAGAAGAAGTATGGGTGGAAGATATAATTCTGAAAGGGATACTCTGAGGAATTTCATTATAGCTGTAAATTCTTCTATATTGTTAAGAGTATACCACGTAATGCAAAAACTTAATGAAGTTATAAAAAAAGATGAAAAACTGAGAAATGACCAAGAAATAAATAAAAAATTAATAGAAGTATTTCAAAAAATAAACGATTTATTTGATGAAATAATAATGAGTATATTATTTCCAAGTATAAAGAGAATTTCTAACGGATTTACCCTAATATCACAAATTAAACTAGCATTATCACAAATAAATACGGATAATCAAATTCTCCTAAGTTATATGGATGATTTACTTACTATGCTAGAAGAAGCATTAAATAACTCTTCATGTTCATTATTCCTTGAAGAAGCCCCTTGGATAGAGAGAAATTTAAGCTCATAAGTAGAAGTGATATATATGACAACTTTAAAAATCGAAAATCTTCACGTAACAGTAGAAGGTAAAGAAATACTCAAAGGTGTCTCGCTAACTATAAACTCTGGAGAGATACATGTATTAATGGGACCTAACGGAAGTGGAAAGACCTCATTATCACTGGCTATAATGGGACATCCTAAATATAAAATCACTGAAGGCAAAATCTTACTAGATAATGAAGATATAACAAATCTTGAAACACATGAAAAAGTCAAAAAAGGATTATTCTTAGCATTTCAAAATCCCATAGAAATAAGCGGAGTAAAACTTTCTACATTACTAGTAGCGGAGTATAACAGAATTTACGGTTCATCACAATCCCCGCTACAAGTTATAAGTTATGTAAAAGAACTAAGTAAAACTGTAGGAGTAAGTGACTCATTATTAAACAGAGGTGTTTTTGAAGGATTTAGTGGTGGAGAAAAAAAGAGAACAGAAATTCTACAAATGTTATTAATGAAACCTAAAATAGCAATACTCGATGAGCCAGATTCAGGTGTTGATGTTGACGGTCTTAGAGCTATTGCTGAAGCTATAGTAAAACTTAGAAATGAGAATAATACTGGATACTTAATAATAACTCATTATAGAAGGATTCTTGATCACGTGAAAGCTGATAAAGTTCATGTACTTTATAGAGGTAAAATAGTAGCTTCTGGTGGGATGGAATTAGCTAAACTTATAGATGAAAAAGGGTATGAAGGAATATTGAAATAATTAGTAATTTTTCTAGAATTTAAAATTTTTAATTATTTATAGATAAGCTTATATTAGATCTTTAACAGAGTTAATGATAGGTAAACCAAAATGCCAGAAGAGAAATTCTCGCTTGATATTAACGAGATCATAAATGCCACAATAGAGGCTAAAAACAATAATCTTAGTCAAAGTGAATTTCATAAACGTGTAGTAGAGTCAGGGCTAAGCAAAGACGTAATCGTTGAAATTTCAAAACTCAAAAAAGAACCAGAATGGATGCTCAGATTAAGATTAAAAAGTTTAGAATTATTTGAAAAACTCCCAACTCCTAATTGGTTACCAGATTTCCTTTCCGAATTAGATGTTTCAAAAATGGAAATTTACATAAAGCCTGATGTAGAAAGAACATCAAATTGGGATGAAGTACCACCAGAAATTAGAAAATATTATGAACAATTAGGAATTCCTCAGTCAGAACAACAATACTTAGGAGGTTTAGTTGCAACATTTGAATCAGAATCAATTTACTCTAACGTTAAACAAGAATTAGCTAAGAAAGGAGTAATAATGATGCCGCCAGAAGAAGCAATACAAAAATACCCAGACATAATAAAAGAATACTTCACAAAAATCTTCCCCGTTTCCGATCACAAATTTGCCGCACTTCATGGTGCCTTATGGAGTGGTGGAGTATTCGTATATGTACCAAAAGGTGTGAAAATAACCACACCAGTCGAAGGATTCTTCATAATAGGAAGTGAAATGGAAGGACAATTTGAGCACACCTTAATCATAGCAGATGAAGGTTCATATATACATTTCATTGAAGGATGCTCAGCACCACAATTTAAGAAATTCTCATTCCACGATGGTATGGTAGAATTATATGCAAAGAAAAACGCTTATATTAAATTCACAACAGTACAAAACTGGAGCAAAAATGTAATTAACTTTAATAATAAGAGGGCATGGGCAGATGAAAATTCAACAGTGGAATGGGTAGAAGGTTCTTTAGGATCAAAATATAGTTTCGTTTATCCATCAACAATATTAAGAGGAAGAAATGCCTCATCAACAAGTTTAGTAGTAACATTAGCCAGCGGTGAAGGAGAATGGAAGGACAGCGGATCAAAAATGATTCACGCAGCACCAAATACTAAGAGTAAAGTAATAAACAAGAACATAGGATTTAATGGCGGAGTAAACATATACAGAGGCTTAATAAGGGTTAACAAAGGAGCTACTGGTGCAAAAGCATTTGTAAAGTGTGATTCACTAATGCTTGATGAGAAAACAAAAGCATATACATTCCCACATAACCAAGTCTTTGAAGAAGATGCAGATGTAGCTCATGAAGCCCATACTTTCAGAATGAATGAAGATCAATTATTCTATTTAATGAATAGAGGTATAGACGAAAAAGAATCAGTTTCAATGCTAGTCTTAGGATTTATTGATGAGATTATGAAAGAACTACCATTTGAATATGCTACAATGCTGAATAAGGTTATTAAGTTAGAATTAGATAAACTAGGTGCAGTGGCATAAATGAGTATAATCGATTTTTCTTCTGTACAAAAATACATTTCTAACTTGGAAAATAAAGGAGAAAGACAAAAATTACTTTCTTTAGCAGAATCATTGCCATACCAAATTATAAACGATTCTCCTACAGTTAAGCATTATACTGAATGGAGTGAGTATGATAAACTTAACTTAACAATCTTTCCCTCTTCAAATAAAGTAAAGAAGTATGAAATAGAAGGATACAAGACAATCTATATACAAGATGATAACATAATAGGAGGAGAAATAAGCTTTGAACCAACAAATAATCTGATGAAAGCAGATGAAACTAAGCTTGTCTCTTTAACATTGGCATTATCAAAAAAACTGAAAATAAACATAGAAGACTCTTCAAAAATCTTAATATATCATAACGTAACAGAAAAAGGTTACATTTCTCCAGCTAACATAGAAATAAATGTGAAGGAAGGTGCAATAGTAGATATAATATATCTGGCTGAAAACGAAATACCAGACTCCCTTCAATCGTCAGTTATTTCTCTAAAAATAGGAAGAGATTCTCAAGTTAATTTCACATTAATTGCCAAATCCACATACATTTATAATTATAGTAAAGTTTATTGTGAAGGAGAACTTAACGCAACATTATTTGCTACTAAATCAAAAATGGCGCACATAGAATATACAACAATTCTAGAGAAAGATGCAAGATCAGTCTTTAGTGCTAAATCAATAGGAAGAGACAACGATAAAATAGATATGAAAGTAAACGTACAACATGAAGGATTAAGAAGTGTAAGTGAAGGAAACTTAAAAGGAATAGCTACTGATAATGCATTAGTAGTTGTAAGAGGAGACGCATCAGTAAATCAAATAGCATTTGATTCATCTACATCGATAATAGGTAGAGCATATATATTGGGTAAAGATGCAAAATCGATAGTAGCACCTATGTTAGAAGTAAAGACTGGAAGAGTACTAATGGCTAAGCATTCTGCATCAGTATCTAGAGTACCAGATGATTTAATATTCTATTTAGAAAATAGAGGATTAAGTAGAAAAGAGGCAGAATCATTTCTAATAAGAGGATTCATTGAAGATGAAAAAGATCCAGAGATCTTAAAGAAAGTAATTGAAGAAACTCTTGCGGAAAGTAAGATAATAGTTTCGGTTTAGTCTCTCTATTCTGACTTATATCAAATTGGACTTATTTATAATCCACTTTTTAGGTATTACTTGATGAGAAATGAGAGTAGTTACATTCAAAATAGAGGAGAATTTGTTACAACAACTAGACCTCTATGCATTAAACAATAGGATTACCAGAAGTGAAATAATAAGAGAGGCTTTAATAAGATACTTGAGGGAGAAAAAAGCCGCTGCGGGGATTTGAACCCCGGACCGCCGGCTGTCCTGTCCTTTACCCTTACAAGGCCGGCGCTCTAACCAGGCTGAGCTACAGCGGCAAATAAAAATATTACGAAATAAGATATAAAGTTTATTTTTGCTTTGATTGACCGACATGTTTTAAAGACTAATTTTTATTTTCACTATAACTCACTTTTCGTAAATGATAAAACAAATAATGATAAACAAACTCTTATCATTACTTGAAGAAGACACATACCCAGAAGACGTGACAAGTAAAATAGTTTCTGGGATAAAATGTAAAGCCATAATAATATCTAAAGATGAGGGAATATTAGCCGGTCAAAAGTTCATTATTCCTTTCTTAGAATATTTAGGAATAAAGATAGAAAATTATATGAAAGATGGAACACAAATAAAGAAAAAAGATATAGTATTAGAGATAGAAGGAGACGCAGAAACAATCTTAGGAGTAGAGAGATTAGTACTGAATCTATTAGGCAAATTATCTGGTATATCTACAGTAACCCACTTGATGACAAGACTGGCTAAGAGTGTAAACCCTTATGTTAGAATAGCTGGGACCAGGAAAACAACTCCAGGTTTAAGAGTATTTGAAAAATACGCAATTGAAGTAGGTGGAGGAGATCCTCACAGATTTAATCTTTCCGATGCAGTGTTAATAAAAGATAATCACATTGCTCTAATCGGAAGTGTAAAAGAAGCTATAAGGAGAGCTAAAGAAATAACAAGTTTTACTAAAAAAATTGAGGTTGAAGTATCAAGTTTAAAAGATGCATTAGAAGCATATCAAGCTGGTGCAGATGCTATACTTTTAGATAATATGAAACCAGAAGAAATAATACCAGTAGTAAATGAATTAAAAGGGAAAGTAATAGTAGAAGCTTCTGGCGGAATAAATCCAGATAATGTAATTGAATATGCAAAAACGGGGGTTGACATTATTTCAAGTGGTTATATAACCCATAGTTCAAGGTCATTAGACTTCTCTCTTGATGTATATAAATCATAAAAACAAATTTTCGATAGTAATATTTAAAAACTTAAAATGCACAGAACACATGTTCGGGGATATATGCCAGACGCAGTGGAGTTAATAAAAGAAATAAAGAATTTAAAGAGAAATAAAAACGCGATAATTTTAGGTCATAATTATATGGAGTATGGAGTACAATTAGTATCAGATTTCACTGGAGATTCTTATGATTTAGCAGTAAAAGCAATGAAAACAAATGCAGACATTATAGTATTCGCTGGAGTATATTTTATGGCAGAACAAGCAGCAGCATTAAATCCAGATAAAAAAGTATTATCCCCAGATCCTAATGCCGGTTGCTCTTTATCGGATTCCTTAGATGTAGATACTTTAAAAAAATATAAAGAAATGTATCCTAATGCTCCAGTAGTATTGTATATTAACACTAGTATTTACACGAAAGCATTAGCAGATTATATTGTAACTTCTTCAACTGCTATAAAAGTAGTGAAAAGTTTAGACGCAGACACAATAATATTCGGTCCAGACGCAAATTTAGCAAATTACGTTGAGAGAAAAACTGGGAAGAGATTAGTAAAAGTGCCACCAAACGGAAGATGTATAGTCCATGCCAATTACACAAGACAACTAGTTGAATTAGCAAGAAAGAAATATCCTAACGCAATACTCATGGCACATCCAGAAAGTCCATTAGAAATATTAGAAGCATCAGACTTTGTAGGCTCAACAAATCAAATGATAAAATTTGCTAAAGAAAGTCCCTATAAAGAATTCATAGTAGCTACAGAGTTAGGTATGATAAACGCATTAAAGTTGCAAGTACCAGAAAAAACATTCTACCCATTAGTTACTACTGAAGCTTATGCATGTGCAAGATGTCCTTATATGGCTATGATAACATTAGAAAAAATAAAAAGATCACTAGAAGAAGAAATTTATGAAGTGAAAGTACCTAAGGATATAGCAGAAAGGGCAAAAGAAGCATTTGAAAGGACAATGAGACTACTAAACAACTAACTTAAAATAAATCCTTTTTTCCCAATTAGGATCCTTATAAGGATAATCCTCCCTAAAATGATTACCCCTACTCTCCTTTCTTATTTCAGCAGCTAATGCGGTCAAATAAGATATAATAGCCTCATTTTGCGTAGAACTAGAATAAGTATTTATAGCCTTAACCAATTTCTCCTCATTCCTTATTATACCAACATTTTCCCAATTGATCCTCCTTATCTCTTTAAGAGACAGAGTCTTATTACCAGATATCCTAACAGAATGAACAATACCGTCATCAGTAGATATTCCCTCCCAACTACTATCAACATATCTTGGCAAATTAATGCCAAAAACCAAACCTTCTAAAAGAGAATTACTAGCTAACCTATTAGCACCATGTAAACCAGAATCACTAACCTCGCCAATAGCATAAAGATTTACAATATTACTTTCCCCTCTAATATTAACCCTAATACCTCCATCAACAAAATGAGCTGCAGGAAATATAGGAATCTTAACTTTGTAATTATGACCATGCCTAGCTAAATACTTAGCAACAACAGGGAACTTTCTTTCAAAATCCTCAATTTTACTCAAATCAATAAAAACCTTATGTCCCTTTAACATTTCAATATAAATAGCCCTAGAAAGAATATCCCTAGGTGCTAATTCTCCTCTCTTATCATAATTAAATAAAAACCTTTCTCCATTCTCATTAATGATTTGTGCTCCCTCACCCCTTAAAGTTTCTGTTAGTAAGAAAACTTCTCCGTCTAAACTTGTAACAGTAGGATGAAATTGTACAAACTCCATATCAGCAAGTATAGTCCCAGCCTTAAAAGCAATAGCCATACCATCCCCAATATTAGTAGATTGAGTAGAAGAGTATTCATAAAGATAAGAATAACCACCAGTAGCTAAAACAAGTTTATCAACATCTTCAACCAAACCCCTCTTTTCCGTAACAAAACCAGTAACCTTCCCGTCTTTAACCCTTATCTCAACAAGTCTATCCTCAATTATGGGAATTCCTTCCTCCCTAGCAAGCTTTAATAAAAAGTTGAATATCTCTCTTCCCGTCTCATCAGTCCTATGCAAAACTCTCCTCTTTGTATGACCTCCTTCTAACCTTAAATCCTCCTCAAACTCAAAACCCCAACTCTCAAAAGTCTCTATAACATTCTTAGCCTCAGATGTAACATAATTAACAGTCTTTACATCGCACAATCCATCACCAACCCTAATAGTGTCTTGAGCATGTAGCTCTGGACTATCATCGCTTCCAACAGAAGCTGCAACACCACCCTTAGCTATGGGAGTAGAACCACCATCAATTCTTTTACTTATTAAAGTAACTTTCTTTCCAGCCCTTCTTAACGCAACACCAGCAGATAAACCAGCAATACCTGAACCAATTATATAGATCATATATAATCGAACATGTGTTCGGAGTTTAAAAAATTAAAGTTTAAATTTATTTAAATACTCTAAAGGTAAACTACAGCAAGCATCATACATATCTAAATAACCCCATAATTTCCTGGAAGGATTAGAAATTCTCTCAACAAGACCTCTTTCTACTACTATCTTATCTAACTCATCCTTAATCTTATAAGGTCTCATACAACCAATACTAACCTTTCCATTCATTAACCTACTACCAAGCTCAACATATTTAATAATATCAGAAATCTGAGGGATACCAAAATTCTCCGAGGGAGTACCTTTAGTAGGTATGAGGACTAAGAAATTAACAAGATAAGGTTTCATAGAAGAAGCAATTTTAATACTCTCCTCAATATCATCATTAGGAAAACCTAAAATTATATGGGGAACAATATATTTAGGACCCCTAGTTATAAAATCTTCCAAAACTTTAATATAATCCTCCCTATTCCTCTTTATCCCCTTATTTTCAAAAGCTCTTAGTGAGTAAGCAAACTCGTAATCCACAATATCGACAACATCAGACATTTCCTCTATTAATTCCCTTTCTACTAACCCAGGATGAATATTAAAAATCACATCTTCGAACTCTCTTTTAACCCTTTTCATAACCGGTAATATTCTTTTGAGATTCAGTAACCTCCCTTGTGGATCAAAACCACCACTAATTAAAAACCCCTTAACCCCTCTTTCATACTTCTTCTTTAAGATTTTGTAAAATTCTTCTTCAGAAATAGCAGGCTCCATACTCTTTATATATGTTGAATTACAATATGTGCAACTTAAAGAACAAGAACCACCAGATATGCTTATAACAGAAAATTTTCTCAAAATTACGAACCCATATACCAACGGAAATCCCTCAAAGGAATATTATACAACTTATCTCTAGGATCTTCATTATAATAAGGTCTGTCACAAGATGGACAACCAGATGTTAGGTATGCAAGCTTAGAATTCTTTCCCTCAAATATTATGTATCTCATTCTTTGAATGTGCCTATACCTTTCAAGAGAAGGTCTCTCTAAATTCTCAAAAGGAGTACCCTTAACCGGGGTAAAAGCAAACAAAGCAACCTCAGCACCAATATCTTTTAACTCTTTCATTAAACTAATTAATTCATCATCAGTCTCACCAAGACCAACTATTAAATGAGCGTAAACATGACCCCTTCCAAAGACTCTAACAGCTTCCTTTATAAATTTCATATACTCATCAAAAGTATAAGGCTTACCAACATAATCCCAAAGCCTCTTAACAGTATCCAAACCAACGCCTAAATAGTCAACATTTAACTCCTTAAATTTATACAAATAGCTTACCTCTATGGGGGTTATGGTAACAGATTTATGCTTATTTCTAGTAAGCTTAAGAATATCAATAACCTCATCAACAAAACCCTTCTTTATTACAGTTTGTAAACAAAAACGGGAAAAAATGGAAAGTTTTTCAGCAGTCTCATCATTAAAATCAACTAAATACCACTTAACCCTAGATAAATAAGTCTTATCAGCATTAGATAAGACAGATTGCGTACAGAACTTACACTTACCTTCACAACCACCATATTGTAAAGCATAAGCAGTCTCACTAACCTTTATACCCCTTTTTAAATAGTAGTAAGTACCCGAAGAAAGTAGAACTTTCATTTTTTGACACACTCTAAGAACTTCTCATATAACTCATCAATATCAACACCTAAAATAAAAGCATTGGGTCTCTTACCTTTACTTAAACTATCTTCTATCAATCTCAAATCATCATCAGTAGTGAAGAAATCACCAGTAACCTCAACATTATTATCATAGACCCTCAAAATAACAGTCTTTCCGGCCCTAGACCTAAACACCTTTTCACAAATCATCTCAAATAAGTCCATTGAGGATTAGTATATTTAAACCTTAATGATTCACTAAACTCCTTCTCTATGTCAGTTAACTCACCATCCTCAAGATTAAAAACAGACTTAAAACCCTCAATTAAAGCCTCTAAAGCCTCACTCCTTGATATATTATAACCCAAAAGTAAAGAAACAGTAGTAACTCTAGACTTAGCCTCACCTCTTTCAGCCTCCTTAACCTTTGGAGACTTAATGACCCTCATAAACTCTGGGTTTGTAGCATACATAAAAGTACCATGAACTAAAATAGAATTCCTCTTAATAGCCCCAGCCATTCCAACAATCTTCTTACCCTGAACAACAATATCATTTATCGGAGAAAACTCTCCCTTCAAATCAAAATGAGAAAGAGCGTTAATTAACGCTTTAGCAATAGTTTGATAAGCCTTCATTAAATCATTACCCTTGATAGCAACACTCCAAGTAATTTCACCATTTTCGTCATGTAAAGCCGGACCACCACCGGTAAAACGTCTTATTAAGGGGAAATTAAAACGTCTCAATTCTTCCTCATTAACCCAATCCTTTACTGCCAAAAATCTACCTAGCGTTAAAGTTGTAGGTTTAAAATTCCAGAACCTAACGGTTTCTGGTATTAAATCCTTAGTAAGAAGCAGAAGCATAGTCTCATCAAGAGCCATTTGTCTCTCTCCACGTTCGCCACCTTCAATTATAAGTCTCATAAAAATAAAAACTCATAAAGGGTTTATAAGAAAACATATTTTAATAGGCTGTAAGAGTTTTTATTTAGTTAGTGATAGAATAAATAGACTTTTTTATCTATTTGAAGAAGATATTTAATTTCTTACACGATTATTGATTTGTTAGTTAATAATTCTATAACACATAGATTATTAATATATTATATTCTATAATCACATATATTTGTATATCTAATATAATATAGAAAAATAATTCATTAAGATTTGTTGATTAATAATATTTTTCATAGAACTTTATTCTATAAGTCTTCACTAAGATATAATATAATTTCTGCAAATATTACAAATCAGAATACTATTACTCTTCCTCACTTAAATACCTTAAATTATCAATAATATGAGATAGAATGTGATCCTCAGAAATAGGCAGTGACTTAAACAATCCCTTTTTCTCACTAAAAACACCTATATTTACATAACTATCCTTAAACGATAAACTAACATGAATCTTATAAGTGATTCCCTTATCATTATCTAGTAAATAAGTTATGTCAGAGGAGGATATTGAATGGATCAAGAGAAATTTCTGAAGATATTCTTCGACCTTAACGTTTCTAGTATCTTCTCTAGGGTAAAGAAAAACTACATATTTATTCTCATCACTCTTCTCGAAAATATGAAAATGATAAGTTAAAGGAATAAATAGTTCTGGTTTTCTTACAAATCTTGCAATAAGTCTATTACTTTTAATCCTCTCAGAAATCATTTCTCTCTCACCATTAAGTAAAGAATAGTTGCAAGTAAAATTACGTCAAAAACAATAGCTATAGGAACTTGAGGAATAATTGGCAAAACTTTTCCTAAAAAAGGTGCTGGAAATAAATGAGTATAAATTATCAGAAAAGTATTCCACGAATCCAATAAGAAAAAATATGGCAGCAATTTCTTGCTATAAGTCAAAATTTCATAAGCTTCAAATAAATATAATGCTGAATTAAATCCGAAATATTCAGAGTAAATTGCAAAGATAAAAGAAGCCTTACCAACTACATGAGCAGCAATAGTTGCAGCATTATATCCGACTGTTAAATGCAAAATACTCCACGCTATTCCAGTTATGCCTGCAATGAGCCTAGGAAATTTCATTTTTTAAAAAACTACTTATCATACAATATATAAGTTTTTACCCAAAAAACTCATATCCGTCATTACTTAAATCCTTCACTATTTTATATAAATTATCCAGTCTTATATCCATGTTTATTAATCTTCATATCTATATTCGATAAGACTAATACTTTTCTTAGTGCTATTTAACATACCCTAAATTACTATAATGAAGTATACCTCTACAAGGAGTAAATGCGTTAAGCATAAGAAGAAACTAAGTTACTAAATTGCAGAAAACTCAAGGAAAACTACAATAGAAGAGACATACGCGCATTAATAGCTCAGGCTTTAAGTAAAAAATTGACAAGTTAAAAAACGTGCTTAAAAAGGGGTAAGTATTCTTGGCAAATAGGGATAAAATGGAAAGAAATTATATAAGTCTCGCAGATCTCTTTGATCATATTACAATAGCGAAGCTCAGAGATCCTATGTCTAATGAGATTAAAGAATCAATGCTTATGACTATAATAGAAACCTCAGCTTCATTCTCACCAACTATGAGATTATTAAAACATAGATAGAATGAATAATCAAAAATTGTTATTTATGATATAAATAATTTATATTTTAGTGTTTATTTTTATAAAAATTAAAAAATGATATTGATATTAATTATAATACGAGCTTAAGCATCTTTTACTATTTTGCACACTTTTTATACTAAACATAAGGTTAACAATTAACTTATCTTTTTCTTAAGTAAATACCTTTGTATTTTTCCACTTTCGGTTTTCGGTAATTTATCGATGAAATCCACCCTCTCTAAATGCACAGTCTTAGAGTAACGACTCTTAACAAACTCTATTATCTCCTTTTTTAGCTCTTCACTTGGAGTATATCCGGGTTTAAGAACTATATATGCGTGGAGAACGTGCCCCCTAATAGGATCTTCATCAGCAACTACTGCAGATTCAAGGATAGCTGGATGCTCTAATAGCACACTCTCTACTTCAAAAGGTCCAATCCTATATCCAGACACCTTAGTTACATCATCCTTTCTACCAATAAACCAGAAGTATCCGTCTTGATCTTTAGATGCTACATCACCAGTTAAATACCAATCTCCTCTGAAAGCTTCTTGCGTTTTCTCAGGATTATTCAAATATCCTAGAAAATGAAATCCTGGAGAAGTCTTCTTTACAGCTATATTCTCTTCTATAATATCCACCTCATAACCTGGTGCTGGTAACCCCATACTACCTATCTTTAACTCATAATCATAACCCCAACCATTATACACTACCATCCCTACTTCAGTCTGACCATAATGGTCTTTCACAATCACATTATAATTATCTTTAAACCACTTTATTACCTCTGGATTAAGGGGTTCTCCTGCAGAGCTAGCTCTTTCAAGCCTTAAATCGTACTTCCTTTTCACAGACCTCGATATAATCCTATATGTAGTAGGTGCCCATGCGAAATTTGTTATTTTGTTTTCTTCAAGAAACTCCATTGTTCTTTCTGCATCGAAAGGCTCATCTAGGAATATTACAGTCTTGCCGAAAAGCAATGGGCCTATAATTCCATAATAGAGACCATATGCCCAGCCAGGATCAGCACCATTCCAGAAAATATCATTCTCTCTTAACCCAATTCCGTATTTCATATATACGTATGTGTTAAGTAAAAGCCTCTTAGATATTAATGCTCCTTTAGGTAAACCAGTACTCCCAGAAGTATAAAGTAAAATAATTGGATCGTTCCAGCTTAGCCTTTCTATCTCTTCTAATCTCCCGTAAGATGTTAACTCATCAAGCTTTGAAAGTGGTACTCCTTCACTTACCTTCTCTTTTTGATCATCTTGATAAAATAACACTTTAGGTTTTTTATCTCTAGTCCTAATTTCTATAGCCTTAGGTCCAAAGGCTGTAAATAAGGGCTGATACAAAGCTCCTATATAGAGACTGGCTAAGAGGACTATAACTTGCTCAATTTTCTTAGAAGCTAAAACTGATATTACATCTCCCTTCTTAACACCAGCTATATGCTTCAGATAAGAAGCAAGCCTTAACGCTTTATCTTTAAGTTCTTGGAAAGTAATTTGTTCTTTTCCTTCTTTACTAAATCTAATTACAGCTACCCCCTCATGGTCTACTAGTGATGAAATATCTATTGTTTTTTCGATCTCCTTCCAGCTAAAACTTCTTACAACCTCATAATAACTTACCATAAAATAAAAATAAAAAGAGAAATAATTAAGCTTTCATAAATTACGTTATTTATTAATATCTCAATCTGTTCTTATTTTATAATCTTTATACCGTAGGGTGATTCAGGTTTCCTTTCTAGTTATAATTTTCTCATAGAGTTAGAATAATTTTATGAAGAAATAATTGATTATATG
The DNA here is from genome assembly GCF_000011205.1 of Sulfurisphaera tokodaii str. 7. NCBI lineage: Archaea > Thermoproteati > Thermoproteota > Thermoprotei > Sulfolobales > Sulfolobaceae > Sulfurisphaera > Sulfurisphaera tokodaii. Next base: position 1,192,066 of record NC_003106.2, on the reverse strand, counting down.
TCATTATCTCCATTAAGTCCGTGGTATAAACTCCTTAGTCTCTCCAATTGTGAATGTACAATGAATTATCTGATCCAAAATGAATCGCAAAGAACCCCTTAGTCTTCCACATAATTCATACTTATCTATGCAAAATTAGGCTTTACTTATCACTAGTTAGCATCAAATGGTTTATTATAATATTCCGCAAAACCTAAGCCAATAGACCTTTTTACCCTTCAACCTACTTATAATTTTTGGAGTGTTTAGTATAATAATAAGCCTTATGAACTAAAGTAATTAAGAACCACTCATTATGTAGGTCTAGGGGGCTCAAGTGATAATCTTTGCTATGTTTAAAATATGATCTAAAGGTTTATTATTGAGTGTCTTTTGTGCTCTTTATAAGAACATTTAATTACTACTTACCTTTGATAACACCCAACATTACAATATAAAAAGCTCACACTTAATATGATAAATATTTAACTTTTCAGTTCGAGAACTACTTGTGAAGCTTAGGATTAAGTCCTTAGGTCCTATCAGTGAGGAGAGTGAAATAGAACTCGGTGATCTAACTGTCTTCTTCGGTCCCCCAAACTCTGGTAAATCAACTGTCTTAAGGGCTATTTACTATTCATTAAACACTTTTGGATGGGAGCTATTATCAAGTAAGAAACCTGGATACGGACTCCTCAATATTAGTTATGAAATCGTTGATGAAAAAACTGTAAAGCTTATTTTCACACCCTCTGACTTATTTATAAGGCAATCTCTTCCAGAAGGAGACTTCACTTTTGAGCCTTTTTCTTTTATTGATTTCATAAAAACTCATAAGGTGTATGAAAGAGGGATAAAAGGTAACGTAAAGTTCACTTCTATAGTGTCTCCTTCTGAGTGCGATGAGAAAGTAATAAAAAGACTAGGTGAGATAGGCGTAAATTTTGAGGCTGAGATTATAGGTAATAAAGGATATGCACGGATTCTTACAGCGATTGAAGGTATATCAGAAAGTTGCAGAGATTATCTATATCATGTAATTGCTGAAGGTATAGTAGAAGAAATAGGTAAAAGAATTTACTCTAAATTAGAATTAGAATTCTGGAAAGAAATGAGCAAAAGAGAGAGTATAAGCAATGTACTACTCATACCCTATAATAGGTCACTTGTGGCATATGAAGTTGTTAACATTATTTCACGAATAAGCCAGAGTACTAATAACCTACTTGTACTTTCTGACGAATTTGAGGAGGCTTTGAGAAAAAGTGCGTGGGTAGCAGGTTCACTTTTAGATGTTATAGAACTGTTATTCTTTTATTTTAGGGTACTTCAGTCCTCTTCTCTTTTAAAACGATTCGGAGAGGGTGACAAAATATATAGAATTTTAAAGCCATTAATTCCAGGTAATGTAAAGCTTAGTGAAAACGGAGAACTATATTATATTGAGAAAAAGGTTATTCCCTGGAGATTCGTCTCTGCATCAATAATGGAAGTTATAAGCTTACTCCTCACATTAAGAGAAAGAGAAATCGTATTATATGAGGAACCCGAATCACAATTTCACGAGAAGCTTCAAATACTTATGGGTCTTATCCTTTATGCATTAACAACCACAAATAAACTCGTTATAACCACACATAGCCAAACAATACTTTATACTCTAGCATTTTTATCCTTTTTAAAACCCACCTCAGAAGAGATTATAAAACTCCTAGACTCTCTTGAAATAAAAAATGATGAATTAGTAGAGAATATACTAGAGGCAAACAAGAAAATAGTTAGGTTTTACTATTTTCATGACGGTAGAGTTGAAGAGATAAGCGATGAGACTATAACCAAAGGTATACCTAGCTTTGTGGATGTACTTGATAAAGAGTTAAAATGGTTTTCTGAAATATATTTGTCCAGGTTGAGAAAGGGTGCCGTTTCTAAAGAATAGCTATATAATTGATGGAAATTGTAAGTATAATATTAAAAACAAAGAGATTTATACATTTGTAGACTTTGAACATATATTTAATAATTTGGATGATAGTATTAAAAACAAGCTCAGTCTAAATAAAGAACATTGTGACGCAATACTCGTTAGCAATAATTCTGTAGAGATAATAGAAATGTCAATGAATACTGATAGAGATTTATTGGAATTTCTTAATAAATTTGAATATTGTATGAATTTTCTAGAATATTTAAACAAGAACAGAATTAGCCTATTCCAAGAAGAAATCAAACTTGTCACAGTAATAAATCCCAATAAGTTAATGGAGTTTTACCAGTATAGTAAGAACTTTAAGAATCTACTTAAGCACTACAAAAAGAATATACTTTTAAAATATGACCCACAATTAGTTCCCATAAGTTGTGAGGACTAGGTCATTATATACGTAAAGAGATAAGAAAGGAATGAAATAAATGCTAAATCGTCTTAAATATAGTCTTTTTCATAATAGGCACCATACGCCATGCGTCTCACAAACCTAAGCTTAAAACCGTAGGAGTCGCAAAGGACTAGCTTTAACTTAAGATGTTAAAAGTAGACTAATTATGTAAGCGAGAAGATACGATTCTTATCGACAGATATCATTTACCCTTAGCATTTACTATGAAAAAGACTATATCACCACAGTATACCACTACTTCCATAAATAGGAAATTAACTGGATTCTTAAAAACCTTGATGATTACCTAACTCTTAGGATTAGCATCAGTCTAAGTCGTAGACCAATTCTATAGCATAGAATAAAAATAGTTTAACTGAATATTACCATAGAGCAGTAATAACAAAATAAAAAAGTGAATAAAACTACTCCATAATTTAAATTAAATTCCTTTATAGTCAGATTAGAAATATTACATTAAAAACAATATCAGATCGCCAACTAAAGTTCAGTTTCTGAACTTATACGATGCATTAAATATCCTAGCATACATATTACAGCGATGATTCCAATATTTGAAACCCAGTACAATGAAGAACTATTTTATTCTGTTTATTTCATAGTGTTTTCAGTAGATTTCATTATTGCTTACCGTAACATGTGGGTGAGAAGAAGAGCAGAAGTAAGAGAAAGAGAATTCTCAACTTTCTTTATCTTCATAGGGGCATTATTTTTTACAATCTTCTTCTCCTTCTTTTTTGGATATTATTCCTACTTTAGTGGAATAGGAGAACTACCCGAAGCATTTATATACATAGGTTTAGTCTTTATGATAGCAGGAGAGAGTTTTAGGATATGGGCAATACTTACTCTAGGCAAATACTTCTCACCCGTTGTTACAGTATATTCAGACCAGAGAGTTATAAGCTGGGGCCCTTATAGTCTTGTAAGACATCCCGCATACGGCGGTGCTATTATATTACTCCTAGGTGTGGCCTTATCTTTAAGGAGCCTATTTTCTCTACCACTGGTCTTAGTAGATATTGCAGTCTATAATTATAGAGCTAACTTAGAGGAAAGGTTATTAATCCAGAACTTAGGAGAGGAATATCTTGATTATAAGAAGAGAGTAAAGAAAAAAATCATTCCATACGTATTTTGAGACCCTAAAGACGTCTTTCTTACTATAGGAAACTTTATTCAAGATAAAGCCAGCAGAATATGAGTCTATTACAGTATAAATTTCCCATATCTGTCACCAATTGTCTAATATTTCCTCTAAACCAAAGAAAACCACCTAGGATTAGCATAAATAAATAGAAAGCAGATATCGAAACATCATAATAAAACTTTTATACAAAATAAAGTCACAGAATAATTCCCCTTACTTATTCTATCTTATAACATAAGTGATATTTACTTAACCAAGTAAAAGACAAAATAAAAAGGAATAAGAAAATTAAATTACATTATGACATCTCTTATAAAACTGACAGTCGTAAAAATACGTGAATTATAACATAACACGTTAAAGTTAGCTTTAAATACATTATTGATACAATACTATATTCGCGGACAACCCCGCGGGAGAACAACTCCCGCCGGGGGATAATTGCACTTATGGGGGGATGAGAAAGCCCGGGAACCTAACCCGGGACACCTCATCCCCAACAGGGGAAGCCATGGACGGTGAAAAGCCCTCCCGTCCCAATTCCGGTTGATCCTGCCGGACCCGACCGCTATCGGGGTAGCACTAAGCCATGGGAGTCGTACACCCCCGGGCAAGGGGGTGTGGCGGACGGCTGAGTAACACGTGGCTAACCTACCCTCGGGAGGGGGATAACCCCGGGAAACTGGGGATAATCCCCCATAGGGGAGGAGTCCTGGAACGGTTCCTCCCTTAAAAGGGTATGGGCTATTTCCCGCTCATACCCGCCCGAGGATGGGGCTGCGGCCCATCAGGCTGTTGGCGGGGTAACGGCCCGCCAAACCTATAACGGGTAGGGGCCGTGGGAGCGGGAGCCCCCAGTTGGGCACTGAGACAAGGGCCCAGGCCCTACGGGGCGCACCAGGCGGGAAACGTCCCCAATGCGCGAAAGCGTGAGGGCGCTACCCCGAGTGCCCCCGTAAGGGGGCTTTTCCCCGCTCTACAAAGGCGGGGGAATAAGCGGGGGGCAAGTCTGGTGTCAGCCGCCGCGGTAACACCAGC